>CAMCWG010000032.1 GCA_945882005.1 Bordetella parapertussis | reverse complement strand
AGCTTTGCGACGAGGGGGTTAAAGAAGTCTATGGTGTGACGGGCCACGGCTCACATGCCAAGTACATGAAATGCCCAGCGAGTACCATCGTTGAGCTTCCCGATGCGCTGACATTTGAAACGGGTGCGGCGATTGCCTGCGGCACAGGTACGGCGTGGGGGGCTTTACATCGTCTTGACTTAAAAGGTGACCAAACGATTGCGATCTTTGGGCAAGGACCTGTGGGGCTTTCATCAACGCAACTGGCGCATGCGATGGGGGCTCGGGTAATTGCCTTGGATATTAGCGAAGAGCGTTTAGCACGCGCTAAAGACTTGGGCGCGGATGCGGTAATCAATCCGGCTAAAGAGGACCCTGTGCAGGCTATTAAAGAGCTGACACACGGGCTCGGTGCGCATGCGTCGATCGATGCCTCCTCAAATTCAGCAGCTCGTAAACAAGCGGTTCAATGTGTCCGAACTTGGGGAAAGGCGTGCTACGTAGGCGAGGGAGGTAACGTCACAATTGATGTCAGCCCGGATATGTTGCGTCGCCAAGTCACGATCATAGGCTCATGGACATTCTCAACCGTTGGGCAAGGTGACTGCGCGCGGTTTGTCGCTGAGCGCGGGATCGATGTCGATGCGCTCTTTACGCATCGCTGGGGATTTAACGATGCTGCACAGGCCTATCAATTGTTTGATAAACAAACCTCAGGTAAGGGTGTATTTCTATTTTGAAGCGTTGCCGCAGTGCGATGCCATCACTTGGGCTGCGTTACCCTAACTTGGTCATTGATTGGTTTAGCTCTTCAAACAACCATTCTCGGAAGGCTTTCATTTTTTGGATATGCCCTTTCGATTTGAGGTAGGTCAATTGGTGGCACACGATTTGTGGTCCAACTAAGCCTAGTGGTAAGACTAGTTTTTTACTTTCTAGTTCTCGCTCGATCAACAAAGTGCTTTCTAGTGCAATGCCTAGTCCATCCACTGCGCAGTTGATCGCCATAAAGGAACGATCGAAGCGGGGTCCTCTTTCAAGATCAATGCTGTGCTCAGAGTGGTCCTTAGACCAGTCGCGCCAGGTGTATTTGTTGACCTCAGTGTGAATCAAGGTTTTTCCCGTCAGAGTAAAACCCTTTTTAGGTAAACGTCGACCTGGCAACATCGCGGTTGAGCAATTCACCACGATCCTCTCTGCCGGAAAGGGTTCGACCATGACACCAGCGTCTGGAAAAAAGTTTCCGTAGCGAATGTCAAAATCGGCCTCTCCGGCGGCGAGATCAACTGGGGCTGATGACGCATTGAGTCTTACATCAATGTCTGCATGCATCGCGGAAAAACGGGATAGGCGAGGCATGAGCCACTGCGCGGCGATGCTAGGCACGCTATGAATCGTCAAGATGTCGCTTTTGCCTGCACGCTCGATGCTGCGGGTGCTGGCTTCGATCAGGCTGAAGGCTTCGGACACGGACTCTGCGTAGCGGCGACCTATGTCAGTGAGTTCGACGCTTCGATGCGTCCGGTGAAATAGCGCAATTCCTAGGCGCTGCTCAAGCATCCGTACTTGGTGACTGATGGCCGATGGGGTTAGGTGCAGCTCGGTCGCAGCCGCCACGAAGGACCCCAGCCGCGAGGCTGCCTCAAACGCTTGAACGGACTTTAGCGGGGGGATTTTTCTCATTATTCTCTTTTTACATGAATTTAATTCATCTATATGGCTAAATTATTCATTTGTTTTCGTTCTGTCAAGTTGCTAGTATTTCTCAACAACACGCAGGCACTGAGAAAACTCAGGCATATGCACGGAGACTGTCATGAAACAAAAACCAACCGATCGCGCGTTGGCGCAGAGCGCCTACCGTATCCGGCGCTACTCGGTTCAGATGGGTGAGATTCAAGGCCAAGGCTATGTTGGCCAGGCTCTGGGCTATGCCGATGTGCTGGCTGTGGCTTATTGCCATGCCATGAATTTCAAGCCCGAGGATCCTGAGTGGGTGCAGCGCGATCGATTTCTACTCTCGCACGGCCACTACGCGATTGCGCATTACGCAGCGTTACTCGAAGCTGGTGTCATACCTGAAGAGGAAATGGAAACCTACGGTGGAGACGATAGCCGGTTGCCGATGTCTGGCATGGCGTCCTATACGCCGGGGATGGAGATGTCGGGCGGCTCTCTTGGACAAGGCTTGGCGATCGCGGTCGGCGTGGCCCTTGGGTTGCGTCATCAAAAAATTGATGCCTTCGTCTACAACTCGATGTCAGACGGCGAATTAGACGAGGGCGCGACCTGGGAGGCAGCGATGGGCGCAAGCCACCACCAGCTCTCAAATCTGATCTGTTTGGTTGATATCAACAATCAGCAAGCGGATGGTGCGTCTTCGAAGGTGATGGGCTTTGAGCCCTTAGTTGATAAGTGGCAGTCGTTTGGCTGGCATGTGCAGCGAGTCGACGGCAATGACTTGTATGCCGTGCGGGACGCGTTTGATGTGGCTCGCTCAGTGACAGAAAAGAAACCCCGCGTCATCATTTGTGACACGCTGATGGGTAAAGGCGTCCCGTTTTTAGAGGCGCGTGAAAAAAATCACTTCATACGTGTCGATCCACCTGAGTGGCAACAAGCGCTGGAAATTTTGGATTCAACTTATGGAAGTGGAGAGCGCGCATGAACGCACCAGCTAAACCTCGGCTGACCACTTCGGCAATGATTGCGTCAATCGCTTCTGAAGGACAGCGCGTGCGTGCAGCACCGTTTGGTAAAGCACTTGCCGCGCTTGGCGAGAGTCGTCCAGATATTGTGGGGATGACAGCAGACCTCAGCAAGTACACAGACTTGCATATCTTTGCTCAGGCTTATCCAGAACGGTTTTTCCAGATGGGGATGGCTGAACAGTTATTGCTGGCTGCCGCAGGTGGCATGGCAAAAACGGGGCTCACTCCGTTTGCGACAAGCTATGCAGTGTTCGCGACGCGACGGGCTTATGATTTCATACACCAAGTGATTTGCGAAGAAAATCTCAACGTCAAGATTTGTGGTGCGCTACCAGGACTGACGACGGGGTATGGGCCTAGCCATCAAGCGACAGACGATCTGGCAATGATGCGTGCGATTCCAGGCCTGACCATCATTGATCCTTGTGATGCGTTAGACATAGAGCAAGCCGTCCCTGCGATAGCTGCGTATAACGGACCGGTCTACATGCGCCTACTTCGAGGCAACGTACCGCTCGTGTTGGATGAGTATGGCTATCAGTTCGAATTGGGAAAGGCAAAACTCTTGCGCGAAGGCAGAGAGGTGCTGATTATTTCCTCTGGGATTATGACGATGCGAGCCCTTGAGGTTGCAGAACAATTGCAAAAGGACAGTATCGGCGTCAGTGTCTTACATGTGCCAACTATTAAGCCGTTAGACGAAGAGACCATTCTGCAAGAAGTTAAGCGCGCAGACCGCCTAGTGGTTGTTGCCGAAAACCATTCGACGATTGGCGGCTTAGGGGAATCTATCGCAAGTCTGCTGTTGCGTTCGCGCTTGGCACCAAAGTTTTTACCCATTGCTTTGCCAGATGCCTTTTTAGATGCGGGTGCTCTACCGACCCTGCATGATCGTTATGGAATTTCAACTGAAGCAATGTCGCATCGTATTAAAAGTGAACTTTAAGTAGGAGGGGTAAGTAGTAGGTGTTAGACATATTTTTTTAAACGCATTAATCCTTGTTTTGTGCTGAGCCTGTATGGTCAGTATCGGTAATAACTAAAATACTTTTGGAGACACAATATGAAGAAACTTCTCGTCGCCGCTATTGCAGGTTTAGCGCTATCGGTATCCGCAGTCTCTGCACAGACTGTATTCCGTCTATCTCATAACGCTGCGCCAGGTAACCCGAAAGCTGTTGCATCTGATAAGTTTGCGGAGTTAGTTGCACAAAAAACAAACGGGCGTGTCAAGATCAACGTAGGCGGAAATGCTCAGTTCGGAGACGACGCTGAGTCCATTACGAACCTCCGTTTGGGTACGTTGGGTTTCAGTGCTAACTCGCAGGGTGCAACATCGGGCGCAGTACCTGAATTCGCAGTCCTCGGCTTGCCGTTCCTATTTAGAGATCTGCCACACGCTTATAAAGTTGTCGATGGTCCTATCGGTAAACAATTAGCGGATGCTGCAGATAAAAAGGGCTTGGTTCTTCTTGCGATGTGGGATAACGGTATTCGTCACACAAGCAATAACAAACGTGCCATCAGCAAGCCAGAAGATTTGAAAGGGATCAAAATCCGCACCCCACCTGATCCAATTACTTTGGATATCTTTAATGCGCTTGGCGCCAATCCAGCTCCATTAGCATTCTCGGAGCTCTATATTGCGTTGCAGCAGGGCGTGTTCGATGGCCAAGAGAATCCGCTGGTGAATATTTATTCGTCCAAGCTTTTTGAAGTGCAGAAATTCATTTCACTAACGGGCCATAAATATGAAGCCACCCCGCTCCTTGCTAGCAAAGTTGAATGGGCCAAGTTGTCGAAGCAAGATCAGCAAGCCGTGAGGGACGCTGCGAAAGAGGCTGCTAAATTAAACCGCGACCTTTCTCTGGCCGCCGACGCTGATTTGAAAGGTAAGTTGACTGCTGCAGGCGTAAAATTTAACACTGTGGATCAAGCTCCGTTCATTGCAGCGACAAAGCCTGTTTACGACAAATGGCGCAAGACATTCCCAGACCTAGTGGATGCGATGGTCAAAGAAGCCGCTAAGCCATAATCTATCTGACGGGGTAGCCATGGGCGCTCGAGCAAATTATCTAGTCAATTCGCTAATTAACATCATCGATCTGACGATCGAGGTAAGCAGCAAGATCATTGCTGTGACCACGCTTGTTGTCATGTTTGTTTCGCTCATGGCTGAAGTTGTTGTGCGATACATCACTAACCAAGGAATGGGTTGGCCCACTGAAATTCCAAGCCTTCTTTTTCCTTGGCTAATGATGAGCGGGATCGTGCTTGCAGCTCAATACGGCAAGCACATCGCCGTAGAAACGATTCGGGCATTTCTTAGCAAAAATGTAAATCGAATGGTCATGATGGCGCTTCAGTTGATCATTATTTTTACTTTCTTTTATCTTGCGCAGGTCGGCTTATTCGTGATTGAAATCACAGGTTCCGAGGTGTATCCCGTCACAAAGATCTCGGCGAAGTGGGCATACCTGTCAATCATCGTTGGGTTTGTGGCATTGGGCCTCACGGGGCTTACTACTTTCTTCCGTCTGCTTTTGGCAGATGATCCCTTGTTAGTGCGTGCGCCCGCTCCGGAGGATAGTGTATGACTTTCCTAATGCTTGGTATTTTTTTAGCGCTGCTCGTTCTTGCGTTTCCGGTTGGGTATGCTTTAGTTGTCAGCTCCGGCATCGCTGCAATCACTGTCGGTGCGATGCCCAGTGCGACAATTGTGGTCAAAATTTTTCAACCCTCACAAAGTTTTCCTCTTTTAGCAATTCCATTTTTTGTACTGTCCGGAAATTTGATGATGGGCGGTACCCTAGGGAAAAAACTGATTGAGTTTGCGACGGCGTTGGTTGGGCGGATGCATGGTGGTTTGGCGCAAGTTAGCGTGGTGGGCTCAACGATCTTCGGCGGGGTGTCTGGCTCTGCGGTTGCAGAAGCGTCGGCACTCGGCTCAATGTTGATTCCATGGCAAAAGAAGGAGGGGTATCCCGGTCCGTTTGCTGCAGCAGCGATTGCATCGTCCTCTGTGATTGCCGGGTTGATTCCGCCGTCGATCCCTTTGATTATTTACGCAACCGTATCGGACCAGTCCATTGCCTCACTATTTTTGGCGGGTGTGGTTCCTGGTCTGATGCTCTGCTTTGGTTTTATGTTGGTGTGCTATCTGTCTGGCCGGATTAGAAATTTTCCGAGACTCCTCAATAAAGTTACAGCTGTTGAGTTTTTGAAAATTACTTTTTATGCGTTGCCAGCATTATTAATGCCGCTCTTCATCGTTTTCTTGTTAAGAGCAGGTATCGCGACGCCGACCGAGGTAAGTGTGATGGCGGTGTTTTACGGGCTAGTAGTCAGCCTAGTGATTTATCGTGACGTCAATTTAAAGCGCTTGTTTGATGCCTTAGTCCATACAGCAGTTACCACTGGCGTTGTCATGTTGGTGATTTCAGCTTCAAATATTGTTGGCTATGTTCTGACAGTTGAGGCCGTGCCCAAAGCCGTGGCTGAGTGGGCTCTGGAAACCCTTAAGAACCCTCTGGTCATCCTGCTGATGTTGAACATCATCATGCTCGTAGTGGGTATGTTTCTGGACTTGCCGGCAGCGATATTGCTGCTCGGGCCAACGTTCGTGGCGATTGGTAACTCCATTGGTTTGGACTTGATTCAGCTCGGGATTATGATGGCGGTCAATCTGAGTATCGGCCTATTCACTCCACCGGTTGGGACGACACTGTTTGTGGCGGCGGCGATTTCTAGGGAATCGATCGGAGCGATTGTGAAAGAGCTTTGGCCTTTCTATCTCGTCGCGCTGACTGTGCTCACTCTGATGACATATTTTCCAACCTTAACGATGTACTGAGGCATCTCAACCCAGTTTCTCATTTACTAATACGGACTTGACGGAGACATTCAACATGTTGTTAAAAGATAAAGTTGCGCTAATTACTGGCGGTGCGGGGGTCAACGGACTGGGCTTCGCGTCTGCTCGAATGATGGCCGCACAGGGTGCAAAAGTTGTAATTCTTGACCTTGAAAAAGCGCAGCCAGCTTCTGTGGCCGCAACGTTGGGCCAGCAACACATGGGCGTTGTCGCCGATGTCACGAACAAGGCGTCTTGCGAAGCGGCTGTTAAGGCAGTTATGGCGCAAATGGGCCAGATTGATATTTTGTTTAATAACGCTGGCATTACCCAACCTCGCAAGACGATGGAGATCAGCCCGGCTGACTATGAGGCTGTCTTGGATGTGAGCTTGCGTGGCGCGCTTTATATGTCTCAAGCGGTTTTGCCACATATGCGCGCACGTAAGCAAGGCTCGATCATTTGCACCTCATCGGTCTCTGCGCAGCGCGGTGGTGGGATTTTGGGTGGGCCTCATTACTCCGCAGCGAAAGCTGGCGTGCTGGGACTGGCACGTGCAATGGCTCGCGAGTGTGGCATTGATAACATTCGCGTGAATTGCATTACCCCTGGGCTCATCGAGACTGATATCAACAAAGGGCTGATTCCAGCGGATCGTATGTCTGACATTTTGTCTAACATTCCGATGAATCGTATCGGCGAACCAAATGATGTTGCTGGCTGCGTCGTTTTTCTAGCCAGTGACTTATCAAAATACTGCACAGGTATTACGTTAGATGTGAACGGTGGCATGTTGATTCATTAATAACTTGCCTAGCCACATGACTACTCCGTCTTCTGCGCAAACCCTCGCGAACGCTATTCGATTTCTGTCTGTTGATGCGATTGTTCGCGCAGGGGAGGGGCACCAGGGTGTGCCTCTCGGGATGGCGGAAATTGCAACTGCGCTATATCTAAATCATCTTAAGCATGACCCCGAGTGTCCGACTTGGTGGGATCGTGATCGGGTAGTCTTGTCCAATGGTCATGGCTCGATGCTGTTGTACTCTCTCCTGTACCTGACCGGATACAAAAAAATAACGCTTGAGCAAATCAAGTCGTTTCGTGAACTCGGATCCCATTGTGCAGGGCACCCTGAATTAGATCCTGACGCTGGAATCGAAGTCACAACTGGCCAGCTCGGTCAAGGTATCGCCAACGCGATGGGCATGGCCGTCTGTGAAGCGTTTTTGCGCGCACGTTTTGGCAGCGAGCTCGTGAATCACTACACCTATGCCTTTGTTGGTGACGGCTGTTTGCAAGAGGGTGTTGGTCAGGAAATGATCAGTTTGGCGGGCCATCTTGGGCTGGGCCGCTTGATTCTGCTGATGGACGACAACGCGATCACGGATGACGGAAGCACGGAGTTGTCAATCAGCGAGGACGTTGCCAAACGTTTTGAGGTTGCTCAGTGGCACGTTCAACGTGTGGACGGACATGATTTTGAAGCGATTTCTACGTGCCTGTCAGCTGCCCGCGAAGATGCGCGTCCTTCCATCATTTTGGCACGCACTACCATCGCAAAGGGTCTTGCAAGACTTCAGGGGCAACGCGGCGGGCATAGCGCGAAGCTTTTTGAGGCAGATTCTGAGCAGATGCGCAAGGATTTGAATTGGTCTCATCCGGCATTTGAAATTCCTGCGCCGACCTTGAACGCGTGGAGGGCGAGTCCGATCCCAGGTCAGTCGAGTCGCGCAAAATGGCGTGCGCGTGTTGCAGCGCTTTCTGCGGAAAAGAGAGCGGAGTTTGAGCGCGTCATGCGAGGTGATCTGCCACACACGCTTGAGGCTGCGCTCGTAGTTTTAAAAGAGAAACTGCTTTCCGAGTCTCCCCGTGGTGGTATCAATTTATCTGCAGCGATTAATGATTGTCTGACTGATCATCTGCCCGAGCGGATTGTTGCGTGTGCCGATCTAGAGGCTCCGACCGATCATAAAAAGCGTTTGGATGCGTTTAGTGTTTCAAAGCAAGGTGGTGCGTATATTCATTGCGGTGTACGCGAGCACTTGATGGGGTCGATGTGCAATGGTATCGCAGCGCATGGTGGCGCTATACCAGTGAGTGTGACGTATTTGGCTTTCTCAGACTATATGCGTCCCGCCCTGCGCAACGCTGCCCTGATGAAACTGCCGGTGAAGTTTGTATTTAGCCATGACTCAATTGGTATCGGTAAGAACGGCCCCACGCATCAACCCGTTGAAATTTTAGCTTCTTTGCGTGCAATGCCCCATATGTTGGTGATGCGTCCTGCGGATGCGGTAGAGGCCGTTGAGTGCTGGGAGACCGCACTACATCACAAGCAAGGTCCAGTTTCATTAATTTTTTCTAGGCAAGCGCTTCCGCATGTACGCACGGCTTCGAATGGCGATAATCTCTCCGCGCGAGGTGCCTACGTCTTAGTGGAGGGCAACACCTTACCTCGTCAAGTCACCTTGCTTGCAACGGGCTCCGAAGTCGCTATTGCGTTGAAGGCGCGTGAGCAACTCGAAGCTCTAGGTTTGTCTACAGCGGTAATTTCGATGCCGTGCTGGGAGCTCTTTGACCGTCAGGAGCCTAGATACCGCACAGAGGTTTTGTGTTCAGGTACTACGACTGTAGCGATTGAAGCTGCTGTGAAGCTTGGTTGGGAACGCTATCTTGGTAATCACGGAAGTTTTGTTGGTATGAGTGATTATGGCTTATCGGGGCCTGCAGATGCTCTTTATGAGCACTTTGGAATTACCGCAGAAAAAGTGATCGAAGCTGTCTTGGCTCTTCGTACTATCGGGACATAAGTCGACGAGCGACGTAGGATAGGGTGTCAACCAGTACCACAAGAATGATCATGGCAATCAGGATGCTGCTGGTTTCGCGCATCTGAAATAAACCCATATGGAACGACAGCATTTGACCCAGTCCACCGCCGCCGACAACACCTAGTATCGCTGCAGCACGAATATTGTTTTCCCAGCGGTAGAGAGAATAGGAGATCAACTGGGGAAGCACGGTTGGGAGCGTGGCAAATAGAAAAATACGCCCCTCATTCACACCCTGTATGCGTAAGGCCTGGGCTGCACCTTGTGGAGCATTTTCTATGGATTCTGCAAAGAGTCGTCCCAATACGCCTGTGGTGTGAAAAGCTAAAGCAAGTGTTCCAACAAAGGGTCCTAAGCCGGCCGAGATTAAAAGCAATGCCGCCCAAACTAGCTCGGGAATCGAACGCAAGGCATTCAATATCAAGCGCGTAATGAAATACCAAGGGGACTTCGTGCCATCGTTTGCTTTACTTGCGGGCAACGCAAGCAAGAGCCCAAGAAATGCCGCGATCAGAGAGCCTAAGGCCGACATGGCGAGGGTCTCAAGGCTCGCTACCCCTAATTTTGATAGAAACTTCGAGTCAAGATTGGGCGATAGCAGTTCACCCAAAAACTTACCCATCCGCACAGCGCTTTCCACCGACAGCATTCGCGCTAGCTGTAAGTCGAGTGTCCAGAAACTTAAGACAATCACTAGCGCGATGCTAATTAGTACCCAGAAAGTAGGATTCTTCCATTGCATCGGCGAACGTGGTCGAGCAAAGGCTGGTCGCTTTGAGCTTGTCAGTGCATGAGTTTCCGTAGAAAGCTACTCAGCAAATCCGAAAGTCCCACAAGCAGCATAAACACGATCAGTAGCGTCGCCACTTCACCGCCATTAAACATTTTCATGGAGTTATCCATTTGTTGGCCTAAGCCACCTGCACCAACAAACCCTAAAACTGTAGATGAGCGAATTGCACACTCCCACCGGTAAACCGTGTAACTTGTTAGCTCAGAGGAATTTTGTGGCAGAAGACCAAAAAAGAATGCCTGAAGTCTAGAGCCGCCACTTCTTAATATTGATATGGTGCTGTGCGTATCACCACTTTCAAGTATCTCTGCATATACTTTTCCCAGCATTCCAGCGTACGTCAGACCAATGGCTAACACGCCTGCAGCAGGCCCCAAGCCAACGACTCGGACAAATACGAGAGCCCAGATGAGTTCTGGAATACTTCGTAAAAAAATCAGTAGCCAGCGAACGACCTGACGACCGCAAAAGGGAAGCGTATGCATGCGTCCAGAAAGTGCGGAAATAGAAAGCACTCGTGTCGAGATGATTGTCAACGGTATCGCTAGAATGATCGCGAGCGTTAAGCCTGCTGTTGCGATCGCGACGGTGCGCCACGCTTCTTTAAGAACAAGCAAAAGGAACTCTGAGCCTATCGCAGGCGGGAAAAAATCCGCCAAAAAGTGCATGCTGACTTTCAGGTTGTCAGGATCAAAAAATATCCAAGGCTTAAATTCTGTTGCGACAAGCGCAGGCATGAGCAGTGCTAAGGCTGCCAATGCCCAAAAAACGCGGCCAAGCCACGCAGGGTCACGCAAGTGCGGAGAGTGAGTCGCGCTGGGCATGAAGACTACTTAGTTCGTGCTCGTGTTGAGCGTAAAGCTTTGATAGCTCATTATGTGTGACCTGAGATGCCGGCAAATCAAATGCCACGGCTCCATCACGCAAGCCAATAACGCGAGAAAACTTTGATGTTGCGACATCGACTTGGTGCAACGTCGCAACCAGTGTTGCTCCTCTTGCTGTTGCGTTGTCGAGTAAGGAATTGATTGCCTGCTCAGCACGTGTTGGGTCGAGTGCAGAAAGTGGTTCGTCAATTAGCCAAAGCGACGCGGGCGACATCAAGACGCGCGCCAAACCAACGCGCTGGCGCTCGCCGCCTGACAGGCGATCAACACGATTCCAGAGTTTGTCCTGCACATCGAATGCTTGTAATGATTGATAAGCCTCGGAGGTCTTCAAAGGATAAATCAGGTTAATCAAGCTTTGCATCAAGGACATTGATGGCAGTGCCCCAGCGATTAAAGATGTGATCACGCGTTGCCGCGGGGGTAGGGGCGGAACCTGCGGAGCGCAGATTAATTGCCCTCGCATCTGTTGCAGTTGCCTTGTGGACAAAGACCAAATATCCACATCATCGAGTAATACCTCACCCGCGCTTGGCTTTATCGCAGCGCAGATGACCTGCAGGAATGTTGTCTTACCCGCTCCGGAGGGGCCAATGACCGCAACTTGCTCACCGCGCTTTATCGTGATGCTCAGGTTCTGGACAGCAGGTACAGCATCCTGCTCAGCTGCGGGATGATGTCCTGCTACATAGTTAAGTCTGACATGCATTTGTGAATCGAAATCTTCTTGTCTGGATGCAGCGCTCTATTTGATCAGCCCTGCACTGCGTCCGGCAGTCTCAAGTCCTTTGTAGTTCTCAGGTGAGGTCGCAATGTACCGAGTGGCTCGGTTCAAGGTGAGAATTTCTTTGCCTTCTGCATTGTCCATGCTCAAGGCCAATAAGGCAGCCTTGATTTTTTCGCGCTGAGCCGCAGGCATATCGGCATGCACAGACCAGTTGTAATTGAAGTAGGGTGGAGTTGTATAAAACACATCAACTTTGCTTGTGTCGACTTTCTTGTCTGCGACAAACTTATTCCATACCGTGATGTCGAGCGCTGCACCATCTACGCGACCGCTCACGACAGACGCGATGGTGGCGTCGTGTGCACCGGAGTAGGCTACACGTTTAAAATCACGCTCTGGATCGATTCCTGCTTCAAGTAGAAAGGATCGAGGCATCAAGCTACCAGAGGTGCTGGATTGAGAGCCAAAACTAAATTGTTTACCTTTTAAATCAGAGAGTTTCGTGATGCCCGATTTTTTTTGAGCAATAAACACCGAACGAAACTTTGTGTCTTCCTCACGTTGAGCGATCGGGATAATTTTCCCACCAGAACGAATTTGTGCCTGAACGTGTGTAAATCCACCAAACCAAACTAGATCGACTTGCTTATTGACCAACGCTTCGACTGCTGCGGGATAGTCATTGACCGGCACAAATTCGACCTTCATACCCTGGGTGCGTTCGAGGTATTTTGTTAACGGGCCGAATTTACGAACCTGTTCTGTCGCGGCCTCTTCGGGTATTGTCGTGACACGCAAGACTTGCTGTGCAAGGGCGCTGGCGGATATTGCTGAGGCAAGAAATGTTGCGGCGCATACAGCGAGTGTTCGTAGCGAGAAATTGCGGGTCATAAGACCTCCCGTTTTTTGGCGGCAACTAGAGGTTTTAGCACGAAAAAACGATTTCCTTGAACATGTCCTTTGTGGACATTTGTTTCAAGCATAATGAGTGTCTGGCACTGAGCGCTAAGAGCTCGGTAGAACGTGTTAGTTGATATTCGAACTCGTAAAGGGACAGCACATGATTCTCTATGACATGACTACGGCAATGAATCCGCGTCGCGTACGGATCTTTTTGGCAGAGAAGGGCATTACGGTGCCTGTGAAGCAGGTCGATGGCCTGAATCGTGAAAACTTATCCCCGGAATTTTTAAAACTGAATTCACTTGGCAAAACGCCTGTGCTCGAACTCGATGATGGGACCTTGCTGACTGAATCGATCGCAATCTGCCGTTACTTTGAGGCGCTGCACCCAGAGCGTCCTTTGTTCGGAAGCACTCCACTTGAGAAAGCGCAAATTGAAATGTGGATGCGCCGTATGGAGTTTGAAATCGTCGCTCCCATCGTGACTGCGTTTCAACACACTGGGCAATACTGGGTCGGGCGGATTCCGCAGGAGCCACTTTGCGGGGAACATGCTCGCAATCGCGCCTATGACTCTTTCGCTTGGCTCGACCGTGAGCTCGCCGGCCGTGAGTTTATTGCCGGAGATCAATACAGCATTGCAGATATTGTGGCGCAGTGCGGATTCCTAGTGGGTAAAGTAACAGGTACTAAGATCCCTCCTGAATTGAAAGAGCTTACGCGTTGGTACACCTCGGTCGTTGCACGTCCTACAGCGCGTGCTTAACCTAAAAGATTTGCAGATCATGACAACAGCGCAAAAAGTTTGTTTGATCGTGGGAGCAGGGGATGGGACAGGCTCCGCGCTTGCACGCCAGTTCGCCAAAGCGGGCTATTCCGTTTGCGTGACCCGTCGTACGCCAGATGCGAATACGGCGCTGGTGAATCAGATCCAGGAGAGGGGTGGTCGTGCCCAAGCCTTTGTGCTTGATGCAAGACGTGAAGACCAGGTCATTGAACTGTTTAACAAAGTCGAGTTTGAAGTTGGTGCAATTGAGGTGGTGATTTTTAATGTCGGTGGTAACGTTCGTTTTCCGCTTTTAGAGATGACTGCTGAGAAGTACTTTAAGACCTGGGAAATGTGTGCTTTGGCTGGCTTTTTAGTCGGCCGTGAGGCCGCGCGAACCATGTTGCCTAGAAAACGTGGCACGATTTTATTTACCGGAGCCACCGCCAGTCTTAGAGGCGGGGTGGGGTTTAGTGCGTTTGCAGGAGGTAAAGCTGCCTTACGAGCTTTAGCGCAAAGTATGGCGCGAGAGTTCTGTCCACAGGGCCTGCACGTGGCGCATGTCGTTGTCGATGGTGTCATCGACTCTGAAAGGGTGCGCGTTGCGCAGCCTGACCGCGTTGCGGCACTTGGTCCGCAGGGTTTAATTAATCCGGATAGCATTGCTAAGGAATACTTATGGCTACACGAGCAGACACCGGATGCTTGGACGTTCGAGCTAGATTTGAGACCAGGGGTCGAAAAATGGTGAATCGCCTAAGTAGCTACAAAACTCTGTATCGTTCTAGATTATTTAGAAAATATTCACCCAATATTTTTGGAAATGACTGTCTTGAACACTAATAATTCCCACGGTATGTCGCCCGCACTTGCAGAACTCGATGCGTACTCAAGGAAGTATCTTCTAGCCTGGGACGATAAATCAACTGTACGAACACAAAAACGTAGTCGGTTTAAAAAAGGTTCGTTGTCCAAAGTTGTTTTTCCGCTACCACTCAAGCCCTTTATGCACTTGCCTGAGGTGCAAGCTTTGAGTAAGAAGAAGCTACAGCCCTTTTACTTGCAGTACTTCTGTGACATGCTTCATCACGTTGGTCGCTTTGAGGTGATGTTTGTAGCAAAACAATGCGGCAAGTTAGCCAACGAGGACTTGGGGCTTGAATTGACCGATTCTGTTAGACAAGTGGCTATCGCAATTGGCATTGACGAGATGTATCACGCCTTGGTCGCCAAGGAGCTTGAAGCCGATATTCGTATGCTCGCCGGAGTTATTCCTACTGCCTTGAAAGCCGCTCGACCGGTCAAAAAGACCCGTAAGAAACAAGCACCACCGCCGACAGCCCTTGAAGTGTTTAAGGCCTCATTGCCCGAACGCTTGCACCGTCTGGCGGAGGTAACCTTATTGTGCATATTAGAAAATGCGATTGTTGACGACATCATTGAAATGGCGCGATACGCTGGCTCTGATAACCCGGCGGATGTATATGTACGAGAACATCTGACGGACGAGAGTCGCCACAAAATATTTTTTCAGCGCTTACTGAAATATATCTGGACTAGCGTTTCTGAAAAGGATCAAGTTGTGTTGGGTCGCGCGATCGTGAAGAATTTTGTTGGTAACTTCACTACGATGCCCCTAGCGCAACTTGCTGGATACTATAGCCACACTTTACGCGAGGCAGGTCTGGCAGATGAGCTTGCCCGCACCTTGGGCGAACAGGTAGCGATTCGCGATGTTGAACTACCTCTGTACGAACTGAATATCGTCTCTAACCTAGTTCATTTAATGCGTGTGGCAGGCGTGTTGGATCATCTGCCCACACGAAAGTTGTTTGTTAAGCATCGTCTAATTGCAGCATAGTGGCTCCCCCAATATGATCAAAGCACTATCCCTTGTACTGTTGCTATTGGTTCTTGGCGGTTGTGCGTCACGCCCTATCAACAAGCCAGTCTCGTCAGTTGATGAAAGCACAGGCTATCGCTTTGAGACCATGCACGCTCGGGCAGAGGATCAAGAGAACCTCGTAGTGCTGGCATTTTCTGGTGGGGGCACTCGCGCCGCAGCGTTTTCCTTCGGCGTATTAGAATTTCTGCGCAAGACCGAGATTGTCGGACCCAAAGGCAAGAAAATACGTTTGCTAGATAGTGTTGGACTCATCACCGGAGTGTCTGGCGGCAGCTTTACGGCACTCTCCTATGGTCTGTATGGGGAGAGGTTGTTTGATGAATATGAGAAACGCTTCCTAAAGCGAGATGTTCAAGGCGAAATCGTTTCCCGTGTACTCAATCCAATTTATTGGCCTAGCCTGTCGTCAAGCGGCTGGGGTAGATCTGAACTTGCGGCACAGCTTTACGACGAGATCCTCTTTGAAGGCGCAACGTTCGCTGACTTAGCAAAGCGAAAC
>CAMCWG010000031.1 GCA_945882005.1 Bordetella parapertussis | reverse complement strand
AATCCGACATCGTTGCGCAGTTTCAGCGCGCTCAGGGCGATACCGGTTCACCCGAAGTTCAAGTTGCTTTGCTTACAGCCCGTATCAACGAGCTGACAGATCACTTCAAAACTCACCTGAAAGACCACCCCTCACGTCGCGGCCTGCTTCGCATGGTTAGCCGTCGCCGTAAGTTGCTCGATTATCTCAAGGGCCGCAACCCTGATTCTTATCGCGCACTGATCGAAAAACTCGGTCTGCGTAAGTGATCGGAATCTGTGGGGCAGTCTCCCCGTGAATCAACCGTGGTCGATGCGGCACGCGTGCTGCGACGTCCACGGTTTTTCATTTGTAAGGAATAAATTGTCATGTTCAATAAAGTGACCAAATCATTTCAGTACGGCCAACACACAGTTGTGCTCGAAACGGGCGAAATCGCTCGTCAATCATCGGGTGCAGTGCTGGTCACAATCGAAGACACCGTAGTGCTTGCAACTGTTGTTGCTAAAAAAGATGCAAAAGCAGGTCAGGATTTTTTTCCACTGACCGTCGACTACATCGAGAAAACCTACGCAGCTGGCAAGATCCCTGGCGGGTTCTTCAAGCGTGAAGGTAAGCCTTCCGAAAAAGAAACACTGACGTCGCGTTTGATCGACCGTCCATTGCGTCCTTTGTTCCCTGAGGGCTTCTACAACGAAGTCCAGGTGATCATTCACGTGTTGTCTTGTAACCCAGAGATCGATCCTGACGTCCCCGCGATGATTGGCGCATCGGCTGCTTTGGCTGTTTCAGGCATTCCTTTCAACGGCCCGATTGGTGCCGCGCGTGTTGGTTATATCGATGGCCAGTACATCGTGAACCCGACCGCAACACAGCTCAAGACATCGCAGATGGATCTGGTTGTTGCTGGTACAGAAGCTGCCGTGTTGATGGTGGAATCTGAAGCACAGCAATTGTCTGAAGAAATAATGCTGGGTGGCGTGGTCTTTGGTCATACCCAAATGCAAGCTGTTATCAGCGCGATTCACGACCTCGTGCGCGAAGCTGGCAAGCCAGACTGGGTGTGGGCACCTGCCGCTAAAAATGAAGCCTTGATCGCCTCGGTTACAGCTGCTGCGCAAGGGCCTTTGAACGCTGCTTACCAGACGCGTCAAAAGCAAGAGCGCACAACGCAGCTGCGTCAGGTCTACGCTGACGTGCATGCAAAGCTCGCTGAAGAAGCGACTGCTGCGGGCACCACCAAGCCAGACTCCGTTACGGTTGACAACATTTTGTTCGATCTCGAAGCCCGCATCGTGCGTAGCCAGATTTTGTCAGGCGAACCACGTATCGATGGTCGTGACACACGTACTGTGCGTCCGATTTCGATTCGTTTGGGCGTATTGCCTCGCGTGCACGGTAGTGCCTTGTTTACGCGTGGTGAGACGCAGGCGCTGGTGATCGCGACCTTGGGCACCAAGCAAAACGAGCAGATCATTGACGCGCTCATGGGCGAGTACCGTGACCGTTTCCTGATGCACTACAACATGCCTCCGTTCGCCACCGGCGAAACTGGCCGCGTCGGTACGCCGAAGCGCCGCGAAATCGGTCATGGCCGTTTGGCTAAGCGTTCGTTGGTGCCATTGCTGCCAGAAGCTGCTGACTTCCAGTACACCATCCGCCTTGTGTCCGAGATCACCGAGTCAAACGGTTCGTCTTCGATGGCATCGGTCTGCGGCGGTTCGCTCGCAATGATGGATGCTGGCGTACCAGTTAAAGATTTGGTCGCAGGCGTTGCGATGGGTCTGATTCTTGACGCGGGTAAATTTGCAGTTCTAACTGACATCCTCGGTGATGAAGATCACTTAGGTGACATGGACTTTAAAGTTGCCGGTACCGATAAAGGTATCACTGCGTTGCAGATGGACATCAAAATCCAGGGCATCACCAAAGAAATCATGCAGGTTGCGTTGGCGCAAGCGCGCGACGGCCGGATGCACATCCTGTCGAAGATGCGTGAGGCCACACAAGGCGTACGTACAGAGTTGTCCGAATTTGCGCCACGTATGTTGTCCATGAAGATCAATCCTGAAAAAATCCGCGACGTGATTGGTAAAGGTGGTGCAACCATCCGTGCCTTGACCGAAGAAACGGGTTGTCAGATTGATATCTCGGATGACGGCGCAATCGTGATTTCGAGCGCTGATCTGGATCGTGCACGTGAAGCGCAGCGTCGTATCACTGAGCTGACTGCAGACGTTGAAGTGGGCCAGGAATACGAAGGTAGTGTTCTGCGCCTGCTGGATTTCGGTGCGATCGTGCAAGTGCTGCCCGGCCGTGATGGCTTGCTGCACATCTCTGAGATTGCAAACTACCGCATCGCCAACATCAATGACGTGCTCAAGGTTGGTCAAAGCCTGCGCGTTAAAGTGATCGAGGCCGATGACAAAGGTCGTTTGCGTCTGTCGGTAAAGGCGATTGGTGGAATCGAGCAGCAGGGTGGTGCACCTGCACCTGCTGCAGCACCTGAAGCTCCCGCAGCACCACAGCAGTAAATTAGCTTTATCTAAACCCCAGTCGTCGCCTCAGACGAGTGGGGTTTTTCTTTACTTTATAGTAAACTAAGTCTAGTTGGTTTAGTCTACTATGGGTTTGAAGGTGTCATGCAAACAGTCAACATTCACGAAGCAAAAACGCAGCTTTCCAAGTTGGTTGACCAGGCGACAAAGGGTGATTCTTTTGTCATAGCTAAGGCCGGTAAGCCTATGGTGCTTGTCGTACCATACCAGGCCGTGGAACCTAGACCTCCCAAGCGGCTCGGGTTTTTACAAGATCAATTTGCGATTCCTGATGACTTTGACAGCATGGGTCAGGTCGAAATCGAACAGATGTTTAGTGGGAAGTTATGAAGTTTTTATTAGATACTCATCTGTTGCTTTGGGCTGCGAGTCAACCGGAAAAACTATCGAAACACGCGCAAGAACTTATTGAGCATCCAGATAGTGAGTTGTTTTTCAGCGCAGCGAGCTTGTGGGAAATTTCAATCAAACAGAGCTTGGGCAGGGTGGATTTCGATGTGAACGCACGCGTCTTGCGGCGCGGTTTGCTCGACAATGGCTATAGTGAGCTGAGCATCACAGGTGTACATGCACTGGCGGTCGAGGCACTGCCTGGTCTGCACAAAGATCCGTTTGATCGTATGCTGCTCGCGCAGGCAGATTCCGAAGGAATTACCTTACTGACGTCCGACAAAGTTGTCGGACAGTATGCCGGCTCCGTCCGTTTAATTTAGCGTCAGGCGGTGAGAGACCGATCGTAGCAGCCTGCGAGTCTAAACAAGCGATCGCGTTTAAGCATGCCGATAACCGGTTCTGGTTGACGACGTCCTGTGTCTACCAGTGCCTGAATCGTTGCTTCAATGTGATGGCGCAAAAGTTGCTCATGTGTTGGCCACCACTGTGACAACAGGCGATCAGGGTCAATGAGCCCTAACTGCTGGCGCCGCAGCTCTGAGCGGCTGAAATCTTTGGTGTTCCAGGTCACGACGCTAATCGGCGAGCAGTCGGTCTTAACGACAGCCGCCACACCTGCAGCGGCAACGTGTTTGTCTTTTTTGTCGGTGTGTTTGAGGGGGGCTTCATGTTCGGTCACGTCCCCCATGTCGGCGAGTGGAAAGCGCTCTTGCATGCGTGCCCATTCAGTTTCAAGCACCTGCGGTTCTATATCCCATAGACGCGCCGCGTTGCGCTGCCATTCTTGACCGATCTTGTAGGTCCACAAAGGGGCGAACAGGCCCGTCGCGGCTAAATCCAGCAGCAAGGGCCTGAGTAAACCGGACATCATGACGCAGGCATCGAGCACCAGCGCAGGGCGACTCTCAGTCGTCATTTCAACGCGCGCAGTGCTGCACGTGAAATCGTTGCTGCATCGACACCAAAATAAGACCTGAGCGCCGCACGTGTATCGCTTCTACCGAAGCCATCGGTGCCAAGCGTCAAGTAGCGACGTCCGGCTGGTACATAGGCACGCACTGATTCAGGCAGCGCGCGCACATAATCTGTTGCAGCGATAATCGGGCCTTGGCTAATCTCGAGTTGTTGATAGAGATAAGGTATGTCAGCGCTTACCTCATCGCTGAGCATTTGTTTCTCGCAGGCCACACCATCACGTGCGAGTTCGGTCCAGCTAGTAATGCTGTAAACAAAGGCGGTTACACCCTGCGCAGCAAGCTGTTCGGCGGCTTTAATGACCTCAGTGAGAATTGCTCCCGAGCCCAAGAGCGTGACGTAACTGATTTCGTTCTTTGCGCGATAGGTATTGAACAGATAGCAGCCCTTGAGTACTCCTTCGCGGATGCCCTCAGGCAGGCTAGGCTGCGCATAGTTCTCGTTCATGAGCGTGACGTAATAAAAAACGTCCTGTTGCTCAATCATCATTTCGCGAATGCCTTGGTCGACGATTACCGCCATTTCGCCTGCAAACGCCGGGTCGTACGCCTTGCAGTTTGGAATTGTTGCGGCATGCAAGTGGCTCGAACCATCTTGATGCTGTAGACCTTCACCACCGAGCGTGGTGCGCCCCGAAGTTGCACCCAATAAGAAGCCACGCGGTCGTTGATCGGCCGCCGCCCAGATTTGGTCTCCGACACGCTGAAAGCCAAACATGGAGTAATAGATATAGAACGGCAACATCGCTAAGCCGTGTACGCTGTAGCTCGTTGCTGCAGCAGTCCAGCTCGCGATAGCCCCGGCCTCAGAAATCCCTTCCTCGAGAATCTGGCCATCCAAGGCTTCGCGATAGCTCAGCACTGAACCAATATCTTCTGGCGCATAGCGCTGGCCGACGCTGGAATAGATACCAACCTGTTTAAAGAGGTTAGCCATCCCGAAGGTCCGTGCTTCGTCCGCTACGATCGGCACAATGCGTGGACCAAGCTCTGTGTCTTTAAGCAAGTTACCCAACATTCGCACGAACGCCATGGTCGTGCTCATCTCTTTGCCGTCTGCTTTCAGTGCAAAGCCGCTGTGTTGCTCAATTGCAGGCACATTGATTTTTTCGCAGCCGGTTTCGCGCTTTGGCAGGTAGCCACCGAGGCTCTGACGCTGTGCCTGCAGGTATTTCATTTCTGGGCTGTCAGGCTCGGGTTTGTAGAAGCTTAGCGAGGTAGCCTGCTCGTCCGTTAAAGGCAGGTTGAAACGATTCCGAAACTCGAGCAAATCAGTCTCATCAAACTTCTTCTGGCTATGTGTGGTCATTTTGCCTTGACCAGCGCTGCCCATCCCGTAGCCCTTTTTGGTGTGCGCCAAAATCACGGTGGGTTGATCTTTATGATTGGCAGCTGCAGCATAGGCCGCATGAATCTTGACGAGGTCGTGTCCGCCACGCTTGAGTCGATCAATCTGCTCGTCTGTCATTCCTTGCGCAAGGCGGGCGAGCTCTTCGTTTTGGCCAAAGAAGTTGTCGCGGTTAAAGCGCCCATCTTTGGCTGCGAAGGTTTGCATTTGACCGTCTACCGTGTTGGCAAAGGCACGTGTGAGGGCACCGGTAATGTCTCGTGCGAAGAGACCATCCCAGTCGCTGCCCCACACCAGCTTGATTACATTCCAGCCTGCACCCGTAAAGAGTTTTTCTAGCTCATCAATGATACGGCCGTTGCCGCGCACCGGTCCATCGAGGCGTTGCAGGTTGCAGTTCACGACCCACACAAGATTATCAAGGCCTTCGCGCGCGGCCAAGGTGAGGGCGCTCATGGATTCTGGCTCGTCCATTTCGCCATCACCAAATACGCCCCACACTTTGCGATTTGAGCAGTCGAGAAGGTTGCGGTGCGTCAGGTAGCGCATGAAGCGTGCGTGATAGATCGAGCTAATCGGCCCGATGCCCATCGATCCGGTTGGGAACTGCCAAAAATCTGGCATCAACCAGGGGTGCGGGTAGCTGGATAATCCTTGTGCGCCTTGTTCGGTCGCTTGAATTTCTTGACGGTAGTGCTCGAGGTCGCGTTCGTTCAGTCTGCCCTCAAGAAAGGCGCGCGCATACACGCCGGGGGCGCTGTGGGGCTGGAAGAATACTAAGTCTCCGCGGTGTTGCCCTGGCCCTGTGCCGCGACGGGCCTCAAAGAAGTGATTGAAGCCTGTTTCAAACAAGTCGGCTGCACTGGCATAACTGGCAATGTGACCACCGAGCTCACCATACGCCTGGTTGGCACGTACGACCATTGCTAACGCGTTCCAGCGCATGATGGATGCCAGACGCTCTTCAATAGCCAAGTCGCCTGGGAAGGCAGGCTGTTGATCGACAGAGATGGTATTGACGTAAGGACTGTTCAGGTCCGGATGCCAGCCGAGCTTGGAGGTGTGCGCTGTGCGCACGAGTTCATCCAGTATGAATTTTGCGCGTTCAGGTCCCGCTTGTTCCAGCACTGCGCGGAAGGCTTCTTGCCATTCCTTGGTTTCCGCAGCGTCTGTGTCGGGTAAGCGGTCAAGCCAGGAGCTAATACGAGGGTCGATAGAGGCGTTCATGCGTGGAGTGAGCTTCGATTAGTGAATATGTAGCATTCTAAATACTTCCGCACAGCATGAGATGCCTAATTTTGTGACAAAAGCCTATAATTTCAGCACTTAGTGCTTTTATTAACAATTAAAACAGCATGAATAACTTAGATTCGATTGATTTAAAGATTCTGGCTGAGCTGCAGAACGACGGCGCTCTTTCGAACATAGAACTCGCGCGGCGCATTCACTTGAGTCCCTCCCCCTGTCTGGCGCGTGTGCGGGCGCTAGAGGCAGCCGGCGTGATTGATCGATATGTTGCGCTGACGAATGCAGCCGCCTTAGGGCTGGGTTTAAACGTATTCATCAACATCAGTTTGAAAAGCCAGAGCAAAGAGGCGCTTGCTCACTTTGAGCAACGTATCAGTGAGCATGACGAGGTGATGGAGTGCTATCTGATGACCGGCGACAGCGATTACTTAATTCGTGTCGCGGTCGCAGACATTGCCGCTCTCGAGAAATTTATTCTCGAGCAACTCACACCGATCCCTGGCATTGAAAAAATTCGTTCGAGTTTTGCACTAAAACAGGTGCGCTACAAGACGGCTTTGCCTTTGCCGGTATGATGGGCTTATAGTAGGGCAACACATAATCACAAGAATATTCAAAGACAAACTTGTTCAAAGGAAAATCCATGTCTCTCCGTAAGATTAAAGTCTGGTCAGCTGCGGTAGTGCTGAGCGTTTTGTGTGCCCCGAGCATGGCTGCATGGCCAGAGGACCAAACGATCGAGTTAGTCGTCGGTTTTGCACCTGGGGGCGGTACGGACTTAATGGCACGTGCACTCGTACCATTTTTAGAAAAAAAACTTGGCGGTAAAACGCGCATCGTCGTTGTAAACAAACCAGGTGCTGGTGGTGAAATCTCCACCGCATATTTGGCCCGTGCGAAGCCTGATGGCTACACAGTAGGTTTTATCAATGTGCCGGGCTTTGTATTTATTCCGATGTACAAACAGGCCTCTTATAAAACCGACGATGTACGAATCATCGCGCGCGTTGTTGATGACCCGGCCGTCTTGATGGTGCGTTCCGATGCGAAATTCCGAACAATCCCTGCAATTCTTGAGGCGCTAAAAAAAGACCCAGGTTCTTTGTCTTTTGCGACGAGCGGTCGCGGTACAAGCGGACATCAGGCTCTGCTTAAGATTGAATCGGCTGCGAAAGTAAAAGGCACGGACATCGCTTTCAAAGGTGCTGGCGAGTTTAAGAGTGCGTTGATTGGCGGGCATGTCGACTTTGCGATTGCCAGCGTGGGTGAGTACCTGGCCGGTTACGGTGACATGAAAACCATCACGCCCGTTGCGGTCATGAACCCGACGCGTGTGTCCGCGATCCCTAACGTCCCAACAATCTACGAAGCAGGACTTAAAGTGCGTGTCACGTCAGAGCGTGCGATTGCAGGGCCCAAAGCGTTGCCCGACGATATTGCGAATCGCTTTCAGCAAGCGATCAAAGATACGATCGCAGACCCCGCCTTTGTGGCGACCGTTAAAAACGACGCGGCTGTCTTGGCTTATATGCCAGGTGCTGACTTCACCAAATCGCTTGAAGTCATCCGGGAAGAGCTAAAGCCTTTAGTCGCAGCGATGAAGTAAGGCGTTTTATGTCTATAGAAATGAAAGACTATTACGCGGCTCGGGCCAAAGAGTATGACAAGATCTACGCTAAGCCCGAGCGACAAGAAGACCTACGTGCCATCGAGCAATGGTTGCCGCCGAAATTTGCCGATGCTGAAGTTCTAGAAGTTGCAGCCGGGACAGGTTATTGGACGCAGTTCATTGCGCCCGTTGCAAAGCGTGTGGTCGCTTTGGACGCATCACAAGAGACCTTTTCGATTGCAAAAAGTCGAGCTGGATGCGCGGGTGTGGATTGGGTGGTTGGTGATGCCTACCAGATGCCACTTGCGGGGCAGAAGTTTGATGCTGTCTTCGCGGGCTTCTGGTTTTCGCATATACCGCTGGAAAAACTGCCTGCTTATTTGAGCTACCTCAATGGGTTTCTAAAACCAGGTGCGCGCATCATATTTCTGGATAACTTGTACGTAGAGGGTAACAGTACGCCTCTATCGGATCGTGATGCGGCAGGCAATACCTACCAAACGCGACCACTTGCAGACGGCTCGACGCACAAGGTCTTAAAAAACTACCCTACCGAGCTCGAATTGTCTGACCTCGTGTCCTCGTTTTCGAGACAGTTTTCGTACACGACGTGGCAGTACTACTGGGCTTTTGATTACCGTGTCGATGGGTAAAGATGGCACGCAACCTCGCCTTGGGCATCGCGCCTAAGGACGGGGTGTGTGACTGAGCACTCGGGCGTGCGCTGCGCGCAGCGAGGATGAAAGGCGCAGCCTGACGGCGGATGCAGAGGGTCTGGAAACGAAAGCCCTAAGCCTGTATCCGGAATGCCCAGCCCAGGTTCTGGTGTTAACACTGAGGCCAGCAATGCTTGCGTGTAGGGGTGGTGTGGATCTTTAAAGAGCTGTGCAGTTTGTCGTAACTCAACGACACGACCTAAGTACATGACGGCTACCTGCGTGGCAATGTGCTCGACCACAGCCAAGTTATGGCTAATGAAGACATAAGTCAGATTGAACTCTTGGCGCAGGTCTAACAAGAGATTCAATATTTGCGCTTGTACGGATACATCAAGCGCAGACGTAGGTTCATCACAAATAACAATTTCAGGGTTGATCACAAGCGCACGTGCGATCGCAACGCGCTGCCGTTGACCACCTGATAGCTGGCCGGGTGTATTGTTTGCGTACCGTGCTGGCAGACCAACACGTTCGAGCATCTCCAACGACTTGTTACGTCGCTCTACTGGGGAGCCAACGCCCAATACATCGAGCGGGAAGGATACGATGGAGGCGATCGTACGTCGCGGGTTCAATGAGGAATATGGATCTTGAAAAATCGGCTGCACACGGCGGGCAAGCTCTCGTCGATCAATCTTGCTGATATCCTGACCGTCGATCTGCACACTGCCGCGTGTGGGAGGCGTTAGCCCAAGCAACATACGCGCAAGCGTCGACTTGCCACAGCCCGACTCACCAACGACACCCAAAACGTCTGAGCGATTGACGCATAGATCAACGCCATTCACAGCATGAAGGGTTTGCTTTGGTTTGAACAGGCCAGCACTAACCGTGAAGGTACGCTGTAAATCTGTTGTTTGAATCAGAGCGCTCATGCCGCGACCTCCGCGTCGTCATGAATGCAACGCCATTGCTGTCCTTGCGCAGTGTGTCTTAAGGGAATCTCGCCGCTACAACGCTCTTGTGCAAGTGAGCAACGATCCTTAAATGCACAGCCCTTGATCTCGCCAATTAAAGAAGGCACTACGCCAGGAATCGTTCCGAGCTTTCCACCGGGCATTGTCCGTCCCGGGATCGGAATACAGCTAATCAGTCCGCGGGTGTAGGGGTGTTGGGGAGCAGCGAAAATGTCTTTTGTAAAGCCTTCTTCCACGATCTGCCCTGCATACATCACCGCGACACGCGTTGCGATGCGAGCTCCAACACCCAGGTCATGCGTGATTAGCACCATCGCAATGCCGAGCTCGGCTTGTAAGTCAGCCAATAGACGCAAAATTTGCGCTTGAATCGTGACATCAAGTGCGGTACTCGGCTCGTCGGCGATTAAGAGCTCAGGGCCACACATCAGCGCCATGGCGATCATGACGCGTTGGCGCAAACCGCCGGAGAGTTGATGCGGATACTGACCCAAGCGTTCTGCTGCGGAGGCGATGCCGACTTTCTCGAGCAGAGCGACAGCGCGTGCACGTGCTTCCTCTGCTGAAGCATGTTTGTGATGACGATAGTGCTCTGTGAGTTGGTCACCAATCGTGTAGGCAGGATTCAACGCCGTCATGGGCTCCTGAAAAATCATTGCCATACGGTTGCCGCGCAAATCGTTGATACGGTGTTTATCTGCACGGGCGATATCTTCGCCCAAAAAGTTGAAGACGCGGCTGTTACGTGTGGCGGTCTTGGGGAGCAGACCCATCATGGATAGTGAGGTGATGGACTTGCCGCAACCAGATTCGCCAACGATGCACAGCGTTTCACCGCGCTTCACTTGCAAAGAAATATCACGCACCACATGCAACACGCCACGGGGTGTTTTGATGTCGACGGTCAGGCCTTGGACATCCAGGACTATTTCGTTTGAGTCGATGGTCATGCCCGCTCACCCGGAGTCAACAATTGATGCAAGCCATCACCCGCTAGGTTGATCGCAAAAATCAACACAGCCAGTGCGGTACCGGGAATCGCAATTAACCAGAAAGAAAAGAACATGTAGGACTTGGCTTCCGAAATCATCAACCCCCATGAAGGTAGTGGAGGCTGTACGCCGAGCCCGAGGAAAGAGAGCGCGGCTTCCAGTAGGATTGCGCTTGCCGCTTCGAGCGTGGCGATCACAATAAGATGGGGCATCACATTGGGCAGGACCTCAGTCAGCATAATGCGCAAAGTTGATGCGCCAGCTGATTGTGCGGCCGATACGTACTCCATGGAGCGTACTTGTTGTGTCGCACTGCGCATGACGACGGCGAAGCGATCCCACTTAAGCAGGCCGAGTACCATGATCACGATCCAAAGTGAGCTGCCGACTAAAGCCACTGTTGCTAGTGCAACCAGAATGACAGGCATTGATAAGCGGGTTGTCACAAAGAAGGACACCAACATGTCAATCTTGCCACCAAAGTAGCCGGCTAACATCCCCATCGTCGTACCAATGAGCCCCGAAATGATGGCAACACTAATGCCTATTAATAAGGAAATGCGCGCGCCGTAAATAAGCCTGGACAAGTAGTCTCGGCCAAGCTGATCGGTCCCGAGAGGGTGTACCCAAGTTCCCTTCTCATACCAAAATGGAGGAACAGTACGATTGGTGAGATCTTGAACATAAGGATCGTGCGGTGAAATCCATGGCGCGAGCAAGGCGCACGCAACGATAAATATAAGGATTCCGCAACCAAATACCAAGGCTTTGTTGTTTAACATGTCAGGCCACCCGGATGCGTGGGTCAAGCCAAGCATTGGCGATATCGGACGCCAGAGTCAACAAGATATAAATGACTGAAAGTAAGAGCACAATCACTTGCGTTACCGGAAAGTCTTTATGTGTGATGCTTTGATAGGCAAGGTAGCCTAAACCATCTAGCGCGAAAATCGTTTCGATCACGATCGAGCCACCCAGCAAAAAGCCTAATTGAACCGCAGCGAGTGCGACTACGGGCACGATCGCATTACGCAACGCATGCTTAAAAACGACGGTTGTTGTTGGCAAACCTTTTGCCCGCGCTGTACGAATGTAGTCGGCACTCAATACTTCAATCATGCCAGCGCGAATCAAGCGCATAAAGGCAGGCGCTGCGTAATAGCCGAGCGTGATTGCTGGCATGACAAAGTGCTGCCAAGTTTCGCTGCCCGAAACAGGCAGGAGCCGCCAGGAAATTGAAAACAGCATAATCAGGATCAGCGCGAAAAAGAAGTTCGGCATGGCCTGACCAACGACTGCGACGGCCAAGCACAAGCGATCGATCCAGCTGTTTTTGTAGATAGCCGCGAGGACGCCCAAGGGTACTGAGATCAGTAACGCAAAAGCGAGTGCGTACAAGGCCAGTAGCATAGTCGTCTGGAGCTTACTTAGGATAAGAGGACCTACATCTGTTTTGAAATAGATTGAGGTGCCTAAGTCTCCGCTGACCAACTTCAGTACCCAATGCCAGAATTGCACGATGATCGGCTGATCAAAACCGTAGGTCTTTCGAACCATGTCGATGTCAGCCTGGCGCGCACCTTCCCCGGCAATCGCCAGAGCGGGGTCGCCAGAGAGATATAACAGCATGTACGCGATGATCGAAACCGTCAGCGCGACTAGGACAGCGAGCCCTAGCCGTTTAGAGATGTATCCCAGCATGGGGTGCTACCTATTTCCAACTATTTCCAGCTCATTTCCCAGAAGCGCACGAGTTCATCGTGGTAGGGTTTGAATTTAACTTCTTTGCTGGCGACGTAATAGACTGGGAGTGACCAGAGCGGCACTGCGTATGCTTGATCCGCAATGATGCTGAGCGCCTTTTTGTAATATGCCTGTCGGTCTTTAAGTGCGACAGAATTATCGCCCTTGTTTAAGAGCTCAATCACCTCTGGATTACGGCTAACGTCATCGCTACCGCCGCCGAAGTAGACGGGGGTGGATGCTGATAAGTCGTTCACCAGGTTTGAGCCCCAGGTCTGATGCGTAAGAGCTGTCTTGTTCGCACGGGCCAGATCACGCATAGCTGCGTATTGCATGAAGCCGAGGTTTGCTTTGATGCCGACTGCTTGCAAATAGTTGATCATCGCTTCTGTCTGCGGTCTTTCGCGATAAGCATTGATGCTAACGGTGAATCCATTTGGAAAGCCTGCCTCAGCAAGCAATTTTTTGGATAGCGCCGGGTCGTAGTTGTAGTGCGTGATGCCTTCGCTCGTGCAGCCAACTTGCGAGGGTGTGCAAATCGAATTAAGGATTTCGCCACCGCCTACGATATTTTTCAGAATGGCTTGGCGATCGATTGCGTGCGCAATGGCCTTGCGTACGCGAATGTCTTTGAGCTCTGGTGCTGGCGTACCATCACGCGTGTTCATCTGCAAAAAGACAATGCGCATCGTGTTGCCGCTTTCCACCTGCAGATGCGGAATACCTTTAAGCTTTTCAGCCTGGTCTTTGGGTACGTGCATGATGAAGTCTTCACCACCGGACATCACTTCAGCCATCTGTGTTTGGCGGTCAGGGATAAAGCGGATACGGACTTTGCCGATCGTGGGTTGAGTCTTAGGTGACTCTTTGAAGTAGTCTTTGTTCAGCTCCATTGTCACCGACTTGCCGGGAATATGTTCGATGATTTTGTAAGGGCCCGAGCCAACGGGCTTCAAGTTCATCCCAGCTGGGCCGACTTCTTTGTAGTATTTCGCCGGATGAATGGCCAGAGTCGTTGCGAGGTAGTCAATCGCGGCAGGGAAAGGTTCTTTGCTGATAATGCGGACTTTGAATTTATCCAGCTTTTCGGCCCGCTGAATCCAGCGAACGTTTTGTTGCGTTGTTGCTTTGTTGGCTGGGTTCGAAACGTAATTCAGCGTAAAGACAACAGAGTCTGCATCAAACTCTTCGCCGTTATGAAACTTAATGCCTTCGCGGAGTTCAAATTCGAGCGTACGGTCATCGATTTGTTTCCAACTTTTTGCAAGCTGGCCTTTGTACTCGTTCGTATTTGGGTCGCGATACACCAGCGTATCCCACACGTTTGCCGCAATAATCACACCGATCCGGACGTTGTTGAAGTAGGGATCAATGTTTTCTGGCGTCTGGTCGTAAGCCATGCCCAAGGTATTGGTTTTCTTACCCGCCAGAACCGGCTGAGTAAAAGCCATGCACAATCCTAGTGCGCAGGCAACGAGGCCAGCTCGCAAGGGTTTATTGGCCGAAGGTTGTTTGGAAACAGTGCTTACGGTAGTCATAACGTTCCTCGATCAGGGTTTACTGCGAATAAAGATTCATTTAACAGTTAATTGAGTATTCAGGCAACTGTATACCTTAAGCAAGAGCTGTGCCAAACTTCTATGATTAGGTTATCTTTGCTCTATTGTCGCGGGTTATCCGTCCCGCTTTCCTAACAATTACTACAAGGCGTTATATGCAGAACCCAGCACTTGATCAGGCAGTACAGTTTGCGATTGACCATGAAAGCAAGTGGGATCGCGACTGCACAAGCGACAATTGGGGTGTGCATCACGGCGATCCAGCACCGTACAACAAGCTATATGGTCCCGTGCAATCGCGCGGACCTAATTCCGGCACCATTTTGTTACGAGGGAAAACCCTGACATCCTGGGGTGAGCCAAAGCGTGCGGACGTGACCTTTAGCGTCGCCAAGACTTATCTCGCACTGTTGGCTGGTGTTGCGGTTGATCGCGGTCTGATCACCGACGTCAACGAGCCAATCGGCAAAAAACTCAAGGGAATCGGTTTTGACTCCGGTAACAATGCGCTGGTGACCTGGGCGCAGATGTTGCAACAGACCAGCGAGTGGGAAGGCACCTTGTTCGGTTTGCCTGACCAGGTCGACCGGTATCGCGCTGTTACGTTCGCGAAGGCCCCGGATGGCGTGAAGGGCGATGCGCGTACTTTGCAAAAAGCTGGAACTTACTGGGAATACAACGACGTTCGTATCAACCAGTTGTCTCTGGCGCTGTTGCACTTGTTTCAGCGCCCATTGCCTGATGTGTTTCGTGAAGCCATCATGCGACCTGTCGGTGCGAGTGAGGACTGGAAGTGGGTTGGCTATGATAACGCCTGGGTCGAGATCGCCGGGCAGCGCGTTCAGTCGGTTCCTGGCGGTACGCACTGGGGTGGCGGCATGTCGGTGAGTGCTGAAGATCAGGCGCTTGTTGGCCAGATGATGCTCGACAAGGGAATGGCCAAGGGCAAGCGTGTCCTGTCAGAAGAGTGGATTAAGCAAATGCAAGTGCCTTGTGCGCTTGCGCCGTTTTACGGCTATCTGGTTTGGCTCAATGCGGATCAGAAAGTGTTTCCTAGTGTTCCCGCTTCGAGCTATTTTGCAGTGGGTGCAGGTAGCTCGTTCACCTGGATTGAGCCAGAACTAGACATGGTGGTCATCATTCGCTGGCTGGATTCCGCGCACGCCGATGCCGTGTTCGGTAAAATCTATCAAGCTGTTAAGGCCTTGGCCTAAATCAATGCATTTAAGGACTCCTATGCACACATTTGCACGCACAGCTGCTTCGGCAGCACTGGCCGTCGCGCTCGCGACCGGAACATGGCTCGTTGGCACAACTCTCGTCGCGCCGGCCTACGCTCAGTCAGCGCCACAGACTGCGAACTTAACGCAGCCTCAGCTCGAGTCCCTTGTGTCGTCGATCGCACTTTATCCTGATTCTTTGCTTTCGCAAATGTTGATGGCCTCGACTTATCCGCTTGAGGTTGCTGAGGCATCGAATTGGTTACGCAATAATTCGCACCTCACGGGCACGGCGTTGCAAGACGCGCTCAAGCCTCAGACCTGGGACAACAGCGTGAAATCGCTGGTGACGTTCCCTGATGCACTGAACTTGATGGGTAACCAGTTGGGCTGGACACAAAAATTGGGTGATGCCTACTTGGCGCAACCCAAGGATCTGATGCAAGCAGTGCAGGCATTGCGTGCCAAGGCAAAGCGAGCAGGTAACTTAGGCTCGAACTCGCAAGTCACTGTGTCGAGCGATCCGCAATCCAACATTATCATCGTGCCCTCGAACCCCCAAGTGGTGTACGTGCCAACGTATAACCCTATGATGGTTTACGGTGCTTGGCCCTATGCAGCCTATCCGCCTTACCCCATGTACAACCCGGGATGGGGTTTGATGAGTTTTGGTGTTGGCATGGCCGTTGGTGCTGCGCTCTGGTCGACTCCACACTGGGGCTCTGGGTCAATCACGATCAACAACAACAACTTTAATAATTTTAATAATCGCTTTAACTCGGTCGCTAATCAGCGGTCGAACTTTGTGGGTGATGCAAACACATGGGCTCATAATCCGGCTCACCGTGACGGCGTACCGTACAACAACGCTGCGCTCAGCAACCGTTTCGGTTCAAATAACCTGAGCAGCATTGATCGTAATAACCTCGCCCGCCAGCAAGGTGCCGTTAATAGCTGGAAGAATAACGCGACGCCAGAAGAGAGGCAGCGCGCGGATCAGGCCCGCCAGAACGCCCAAAATGAGTTTCAGCGTAATGCTGGTTCCGGCGATCGTTTTGGCGGTGGTGACCGCAGTTTTGGTGGTGACAGGAGTTTCGGCGGAGGCGATCGCTTTGGTGGCGGTGATCGTTTCGGTGGTGGTCGTGGCGGTTTTGGTGGTGGACATTTTGGCGGCGGTTTCCGGCGCTAATGCCCCCAGCAGACCAACCTTCTACCTACTTGGAATAAACAAGATGAAAAAATATTTAGCAATGATCCTGATGGCGATATCGCCTTTGACAGCAGCCCTGGCTCAGAATGTACCCGGCTCAGGTGTTACGACCGAAGCCATGATTGAACTGTGCAAGAGCCGCACCGATATTGAGGCTCAAACCTTCTGCTACGGCTTTGGTGAAGGTGTTTACCAAGGCTATCAGTTAGGCCGTGATCCCAAGGCAGC
>CAMCWG010000030.1 GCA_945882005.1 Bordetella parapertussis | reverse complement strand
CTTGCATCGCCGCGTTGTCTGCCGAACTGGAGATTTCCGCCTGACACCATCCCCACTCGCTCGTCGTGACGATAACGAATCAGCATGTCTTCACAGAATCTAAAAAAACTGGGATCAGGCAAACAGTCGTCCTCGAGGATAATCGCCTCTGGTACCTGACTAAATACCCAGTCGATTCCACTGGCAATACGCTTCTTGCAGCCTAAATTTTCGCCAGCAAAGTTTGTCAAAACTTCGCAATCCCAGTCTACACGCTCAATGATGGCTCGCGTTTGCCCGCAAAGCGCATCCTCACCCGCTCGATCACCACGTGGCCCATCGGCCACGACTAAGAGCTTTGGTGGACGCGCACGGGCAATTTCCGCAAAGACTCGTTCGGTCGTCCGCGGCCGGTTAAATATTAAAAATGCAACAGGAGTATTAAGCTGCCACGTATCCATGCGGTCTACTTTAAAGGGTTGACGCTCTGCTCAAGAAATTTGACAAGCTTGTTTTGCATTGCATCCATACTAAAAACATGTCGGTAAGCTTCAAAATTCGCTTCAATATCTGCAATCTGCAATACTGTGTTTAATCCTTGAGTCATTGAATCCACATCGTCGGCACTTACCGGGCAACCAATTTTAAATTGCGTAACCCGCTCGCCCATCAGCCCCTGCCGACTCACTAGAATCGGCTTGCTGAAATAGGCGGCTTTGGACAACATATTACTGCTACGTTCAAAGTTTCTATACACAGCGAAAATGACGTCGCTCGTGGCGATGATCTCGTTAAATACCCTTTCGTCAGACAAGTAGCCATCAAAAACATACAGATTTTCTGGCATGCTTGTGGACATACTTTCTAAGGATATCTCGTCCGCTTTTGTTAGGTTGTTACGATTGATTCGTCCGATCTGAACGAAAAACCAATTGTCTTGCGGACTTGTGCGTATTACCTGATGCCATTTAGCCAGATTTTTCTGTTGGCCGATGGAACCGCCCATAAATACGATTTTGCGCCCTCGCGCACGCGCCTTGATCTCGGCAACATGCTTGTTACAGGTTAAAAAATTATCGCGTATGCGTGTATCAGCAATGTCAGGTAAATATTCAAACCGCTTGTTTGAATACCGCTCACGGTACTCGTTTACGACCGCTTCATCCAAAAAGCATGTCCCCACGTAGCGTGGATTGTTGTAGTACCCCTCATTCTGATCAACGCTTGGCGTGATACACAAACCCAGAAATGGCACATCTTCTTTTAATTGAAAATTTCGCCATAAGGCGGAGGCTGGATCATAGGCGTCTATATATAAATTAAAAATCGCCTGTATCTGGCCCGGATATCGGTGCAATATCCCGTTTAATTCTTGTTTCAACTGACTCGGCAAAAAATGAGTCACTTTTCTTCTTGGTACACGCATTGCTAGGGACACGATTGCACGAAGGCGTTGCCCGAAGCCCAAGATAATTCTTTTGAAATCGTTTTTAGGCTGCGGATTTAGAACAATAATATCTTTGCTCAGCGGCACTGAAAGGCTCGTCAGCTTTCTAAGCAATTCGCTTGGGTCACTTGTTAAAGCAATGATTTTGAATCCGGCCTCGTGCAATAACTTAATAAACAAAACATGCCAAGAATCGAGATGCCCCTCATTCGAAATTGGGTTTTGTAAGACGACGTAACCAGAAAAAGGCATTTGACTCATCTGTCTAAAACAGACTGGTAATAGTCGATGTACTGAGAGGTCACGACCTTGGGTGAATATTTAGCCACGGCACAGGCACGTGCCGCTGCCGACAACCGATGCCAACGCTCTTTGTCGGCGAGTACCCAATGAATACCCTGCCCCAACTCCTCAGTGTCGAACGCAGCGGCTAGCCAGCCGGTATGTTGATGCTCAACGATATCAGGCAACCCGCCGATCTTGAACGCAACAACTGGGGTTCCACACGCGTGCGCTTCGATAGCAGTGTTTGGCAAATTATCTTGTCTGGATGGCACAATCATCACGTCAGCGGCAGAATAAATACACGCCATCACGTGATCATCCCGCACCGGGCCAAGCCAGTTGACGGGACACGGCCAATTTGAGCCCTCTGTACCAGCGGGTGCGTATTGACCAAAAATAAGTAACTCAACGTTAGGCCCGAGCGCAGCAACCACCTTAGGCATTGCAGCGCGCAATAGGTCTTCTCCTTTGAGTTGTGTCATTCCCCCGGCCGAGCCAAATAATACGTATGACTTATCTTGACTCAAGCCTAAGTGATCACGCGCCTGCTTTTGATCCACCGGCCTCCAAAGGGACTCGGTATCGAGGGAATTGGGAATCACCCTCACTGCCGCCTCACGAAAAAGTGCGCTTTGCTCAACACAACTCGCCATCCAGCGACTGGGGGCGACGATAGAAAAATTCTGCCTAGCCCAAGCATTGCGTTTGGCTAGCCAGGTTAAGCGATTAAGATCGGGGCCAGACTCACCTACTGGGCGGTTGTTTTCAAGATAACCTTGCCTAAACCGTGACTGCGCGTGGTCGGGAGCAACATGCTCGCCCCCACAAAAGGCCCACATATCGTGCACAGTCCACACGATGGGCTTTGTGATTTGACCGATATCCTCGATCGACAAGAGCTTTGCAATCCAATGCAAGTTAACGATTTCTGCGTCAGAGGTATTAATCTCGTCCACAATCCCGGCACTCACCTGACCAAAGGAGTGCAAAATTGGGTTGTCAGTCGACCAATGGCGATTCTTATGTTCCCACCATAGTCGCGCTAACCGCGCCTTAATTTTTTGTTCAAGTGTTCGGGGTGCACGACCGGCTTTGACTTTAATATTTGCCGTCTGGTGCTCAAGGATTCGCATCACACTATCAACATCGGTCTCTGCGAAAGACTGATGTAAGCGGTAGGCTGCGCGAGAGGCACCACCACTATAGTCATCCGTTGATAAGTGCATCACCTTCATGACCGGCAGTCCTCCATAAAGGCGAAGAGTTTCTCTTTAAAGGCAGCAGGGCTATTATCTGCTTCGTACGCTTGAAATGAAGAAATTTGAGGTGGGCTATCGAGGCAGCGATTCAAGGCTTGAAGCATGCCTGGCGCATCATCTTGCAATGCCGTGTAGCCAATTTGATAACGCCGTACGCGCTCACCCATTAAATAATTATCAGCAACCACAAGCGGCTTCTTGAATCTAGCTGCTTTGCCTAACATATTGCTACTTATCTGAAAGTCTCGGTACACCGCAAAAACGATATCTGCTGCTTGAATCACTGCGTTGAAATCTTGCTCGTGCGAAAGATACTCAGTATGACGGTAGAGGTTTTCAGGATGATTCGCTTCAATATTCTGTAGCGCATTGATATCCTCTGCTGATAAGTTATCGCGCAGCACTTCGCCAATCTGCACAAAGTACCATCTCGAGGCATCCGCAATTTGAATCAGCTCGTACCATTTTGCTAAGTTCTTACTTTTGCCGATTGTCCCACCCATAAAGACAATTGTCCTGCCCTTTGCTTCTGATTTTATATGCTGTACTAGAGGACTCTCAGAAGCAAGCAAACTTGCATCGATCACATCCGGCAGGGTGACAAACTTTAAGTCGGGCCTGCCACGCTGATACCGCTCGGCTACGGTCTCATCTAACAGACACATCCCGCGAAGCGACTTTGTGTCGTAATACGCTTCTGTAGGCGTATCGTTAGGAATAAAGCGAATTCCACCCCAGGCTATGTCGAAGGATTGGTCAAACGCTGACCAGCGCTGCGCATCCGTTCGGTAAAGATCCATATACATATTAAATACAAAGCTCGGCCTTTCAACGACACTCTTGAGTGCAACCGTAATTCGATTACACATCTCTGAGGGCTCAAGGTAATTGTTCTCTGGATCGTTCTCCTGCGAACCTTTTTTTGTCGTCACTACTAACTGAGAAATTCGCAGAAGACGCGCAACGAGTCTAGATAACACCGATCTTTTAGAAAGTTGCCATGGCAGTACGGTAAGGCGTTCACGGTTAGGCGTTTGATAGAAATCTAACCGTTGGGTAAGTGCATCCAGATCAGGGGTTAAGACAAGCACACTCTCGTCACGCTCAAGCAAAAAGGAAACGACCAGGGCGTTCCAGGCATCTAAGTGTCCGTGCCCAGACAGCGGGTTGTAAATCAAAATAGGACCATACTGGCCGCTCATCCAACCACCACTTTTTGGTACCACATCTCTAGCAAAATTAATTTGTATGTGAAGTATTTCTGTGGCCAGCCATGTTCATGAAAGTACTTGCACACAAAATGGATCTTTCGCGGATCCAGAATACCTTCACGTACAAGCTGACCACCTGGCAAGATATCTGCATATTGCTTCACAACGCCGGAAATCCATTCCCTAACGGGTGGCTGAAAACCGGCCTTCGGTCGCTTCAACACATCATCGGGCACCACGCCTCTTAACGCTTGTCGCAACCACGCTTTTTGTCCAAGATGATGGTCTGGCGACTGAAGCCTAAGCGCCATCACTAATTCAATCAAACGTGCATCAAGAAAAGGCATGCGGGTTTCAACGCCAACCCCCATACTGACCCGATCACCTAATGACAGGCAGTTAGATACTAGCCAGGTGTCGAATAGCATTTTGATGGCGGCGGCGGGCACTTGGGCAATGGTGCGCGAGCCGATGTCTGTGGGGGCGTATACGCTTTCTTTTGCAAGACCTCGCATTGCGGGCCCATACACCTTATCTTTAACGTGAAAGGCATCACCAAAATCTAGCGCCAACATATAGAAAATTGGCTGGTTACGCGCGTTATTTGGGTCTGCCAATTTTTGTAGGATGTCCGCCCATCTTCTTATGGACGCATGCGCGTGGGGATAAGACGCAACCTTGATGAGAAAGTCTTGAGCAACTTTCGATGCGGCCCAGGTCTTGATGTGTTGAAGAGAAGTATGCCTATCCGCAAGCTCGGTCAATTCAATAGATTTTTTGACCCACTGATACCCCCAAAATACCTCGTCACCACCGATGCCAGATAGCAATACCTTAATGCCCTCATCCGCAGCCGCTTTCGGCACCGAGTAGTGACCAAACGCGGCCGGATCTGCAATCGGCTCGTCCATGATGCGAACAAGCTCTGGAAAGAAATCCACAAAACTATTAACCGGCAGCTCGACCTCATGCACAATCATGCCAAGGGCCTCTGCTAAGGCACGCGCTTGTTGGCGCTCGTCATACACAGGCCTTCCCGGATAACCGACGCAGAAGGCATGCATCGGTTCGGGGTAGTTCTTTTGTGCAATCACCGCGATAGCGCCCGAGTCAATACCGCCTGAAAGAGCCACGCCAACCGGCACGTCGGAGCGTAGCGTTAGTTTGATTGCGTCCTCTAGTCGTCCCCGAATAGCGACCAAGGGGTCTTCGGCCAGGTCTGACTTTTGCACATGGGTGTCCGCTGTCTCGACATCCCAGTATTGTTTAAGGTTGATAGACCAGTCCGATAAGCTTATGTGCGCCGTAAAGCCGGCCGGCAATTTATGCACCCCTTCTAGTAGAGTACTAGGCTCGGGCACATACTGATAGTGCAAATATTGATCAACGATGGCCGGATTGAGCTTAGGACGCTCTGGCAACAGAGGTAATAACGCCTTAAGTTCAGAAGCAAACGTTAAGCGCTCAGAATCCAGGTGATAGAACAAGGGCTTTTCACCACAGCGGTCCCGCGCCATGAATACAGTTTTTTCAAATGTATCCCAGATGACAAATGCGAACATCCCGAGGAAGCGATCTACACAATGCGTGCCCCATGCTGCATAAGCGGCTAGCAACACCTCGGTATCTGATCCACCGGTGAACTTACAGCCCAGCGCCTGAAGCTCCGCTTTCAACTCTACGTAGTTATAAATTTCACCGTTAAACGTCACGACATACCGATCACTTATATCCAACATCGGCTGGTGTCCTGCGTCGGTCAGATCCAAAATGGACAGGCGCAGGTGTCCTAATTGAACATGCGTGTCAGTAAAGACGCCAGAGCCATCTGGACCACGATGCGCCAAACGATTCAGTGCAGCGGCTGATAGATCAGAGCGCTCCGCAGGTTGTCGATGAATAACGCCTAAAATTCCGCACATAGGCTAAGCCTCGATTCCTACACTGTATTGGGCGGTGATCATGACTTTGAAAGGGCTCCAATTTTTCTGGCAAGCCATCCAGGTGCACGCAGCGCCTTGGCGTACATGGACTTAACGCGATTCCGAAAGCGGAGCGGATGACTCACCCCCCCAAAGTTATGGTCAAACACCCAGCGATCAGCGTGCGCATTCGCTTCAATTTTTTGCGGGTGCGTCAGCGGCCCTAGCGGAAACACAGGTAGCCCTGCCTGATCATTGTTAGTGACCGTATGTGTTGCCTCCGGACCAAAACCAATATTCGTCACTAGATTTACGTTTGGCGTTGCGGTCAGACCACCGTAATACCAAACACAAGCAGTCCACTGGTAATCCCACGTGTCGATTTCACCCCGGTAGACACGATCAAATATGTTTGTCCATGTGTCACGCTCCGCACGATCTGACATTTTGTTTAACCATCCAGCGCTGTCACGCCACGCCGGCCAAAAGGGCATATCGACACGATAATGTTGCCAGGCACGCCGCCAGGTAGCCCAGCCCCAACAGTGGTTGTATTTAGAAAAGTAATACGCTGCCTCGCCGCGCTTCTTACCATCCTGAAAGTTGTTTCCTGTCACCACCCATACGCGAGTGTCTTCGACATACCGAACAAGCAAATCGTCACAGTAATTAAAAAAGTCCGCGTTCGGCACACAATCATCCTCAAGAATGACTGCGGCGTCGACGTGCTCAAAGACCCAATCCAGCCCGCTACTCACGCGCAACTTGCAACCCATGTTCTGGTCTGCATAGTTGCGATGCACTTCGCAGGGCCAATCAATCTGATCCACAATAGCTCGGGTTTCAGCACACCGCTGTGCATCAGTCGGATGACCAGCACGGGGCCCATCAGCGATGATAAATAGCTGTGTAGGTCGCTGCGCCCGAATTACGGAAAATGTCTCGCGCGTATGCCCGGGGCGATTAAAGATCACATAGGCAATTGGAAATTTAGACATTATCTAGCGTCAACACACCGCGTCGACATCCTTATAATTTATCTGCCCTGCGAGTTTTTTAAATGGCTCGGAGTCAGACATCAGGGTGTCATAGTCACCATCGGCAACAACACGTCCGGCCTCAAGCATCACAATGCGATCGCACGCCTGAACAGTACGCAAACGGTGAGCGATTAAAATCATCGTCCGGTCGCTACTCAAACGCTGCACAGCCTGCATCACAGCATCTTCCGTCATCCCATCCAGCGCGCTCGTCGCTTCATCAAACACCAGCACATCGGGGTTGTGATAGAGCGCACGTGCGATACCGAGCCGTTGGCGCTGGCCTCCGGAGAGCTTGACGCCGCGCTCGCCCACGACCGTGTTGTATTGCTCTGGCAACTGAACTATAAATTCTTGGGCTTGGGCCATTTCAGCGGCGCGGACCACCGCAACGTGATCAATTTGCTCTTCTGGGATACCTAGCGCGATATTCTGTGCCACAGACGCATTCGTCAAAAACACATGTTGGGGTACGTACCCTACACGCTTTCGCCACGAGCGCTCATTTTCAAGCGTCATAGGGACACCGTCCACAGCAATCTCGCCACTACTCGGTGGGTACAGTCCCAACAAAATGTCTGCTAATGTGGTTTTGCCAGAGCCAGTTCGCCCTACCAAACCAATACTCTGATTCTGTTCGATCGATAAATTGATATCGCTCAGTGCAGGTCGGTTAGCACTCGGATAGCTAAAACTTAAATTACTAAGCCGTATCTCTTTTGTGAAAGCCATCGGCGTATCAAGCGCATCTTCAAGAAGCAGGGGCTGGCTACGAACGGCCGCAAGATCTGCCTCAAGTGACTCCACTGCCCGAGTGTGGTACTTGATCGTCACAGCAGCAGAAAATAACTGCTGAAAGGTTGGTGCTAATCGGTTACCCGCTAATGCGTATAGAGCGAGTGACGGCATAGCAGCAGTTGCCTCGCCTTTAATAACGAGGACTAAAGTGACAGCAACGATACCTGCATACGCGAAGACTTCAATGACGTACCTTGGCAAGGCAGTGGCTAACGCGTTTGAGGCGGCAGTATTTGTAACTGTTGTAAGTGCCTCGCGGTGCATTTGTGCGGAGGTACTTTCGCGACCTAAAACGCGAAGCTCTTTGACCCCGGCTAGCCCCTCAATGCTTGCACGACCGAGGGCGGTGCTTGCTTCGACCATTTTGGCGCCTAATTGCGACTGGCGAACGCGAATCAGCCTATAGACAATAAAGTAACCACCGCCCAAAACTGCAACGGCGCCCAAGGCTACGTAAGGATCGACAGCGACGATTAGTGCTGTCAGTATCAGGCCCGTGAAAGTTTTTGAGATAACGCTAAGGAGTGATGCTAAAAAACCATTTAACGCTGATTCGACATCCCCGCCAATCACCCGCATCAAAGAAGCAGCGTCACGTTGGACATGAAACGCATAGGGTAATTGCATGTACCCATCGAATAAGTCTGATGCCAACTCCCGACGAGCAGCGGCCGTGAAACGGGTTTGCACCCACAAATTAAATGCCGACACAGAATTACCAAGAGCCAGCACGGTTATCGTTAAGACACCGGCTGTAATGATTTCAGCTTGCTGCGTGACAATCCCGGTACTGATCAGAAATTGTTTAACTTTGGGGTAATTTGCAATAACCCCTGGGTCCATGACAATTGCCATGAAGGGCAAGATAGATGCCACACTTGCCGTTTCAAATACTGCCGTAAGCAAGCTAATAAGTACGACTAATGGCAGTCGCCGCTGGCTTCGCCTCGGCAGTATGGCGTAAAGCCGTAGAAACGGATCGATGATATCTTTCATCATACCCGCGTAGTGTTGTCCGCATTGTGTAACAAGTAATCTTGGTAGGCCCGCGCTAGACCTTCTTTCAAATCTACTTTTGGTAGCCATCCGAGGGCTTTCAAACAAGCGCTATCCATCAACTTGCGGGGTGTTCCATCCGGCTTTGTTGTGTCAAATAAAATTTTTCCTGGATAGTCCAGGACTAGCGCAATGGTCTTGGCCAAGTCAGCAATGGTCGTATCAGAGCCAAAGCCAACGTTGATATGGCTTTGCATCGGAGTGGTGTGTTTTTGATAGATTTCTCTATCTAAATTCATGACGTGGACGCTTGCAGCTGCCATGTCATCTACATAGAGGAACTCTCGGAATGGTTTCCCGGAGCCCCAGATCGTCACCGACGGGGTAGCAGACACTTTAGCCTCATGAAACCGTCTGATCAGTGCTGGAATAACATGCGAGTTTTCTGGATGATAGTTATCACCAGGCCCGTAAAGATTGGTGGGCATTACGCTTCGGTAATCGACGCCGTACTGTCGGTTATAACTTTCGCAAATTTTTATCCCGGCAATTTTTGCGACAGCATAGGGTTCATTTGTCGGCTCAAGCGCTCCCGTCAACAAAGCGTTCTCTGACATCGGCTGAGGCGCATGCTTGGGATAGATGCAACTGCTGCCCAAGAAAAGCAGTTTTGTGACACCGTTGCGAAACGCCGCGTCAATGACGTTTGCCTGCACCATCAAATTGTCGTAAATGAATTCTGCGGGATATGTATTGTTGGCGTGAATACCCCCAACTTTCGCGGCAGCCAAGTAAACTTGCTGGGGCTTCTCTTTTTCAAAGAAGTTACGCACAGCCGCTTGGTCGGTCAGATCAAGCTCTTTATGGGTTCGACCAATTATTTGCTGAGCGGGCACCCCCGACTCAACCAGTTGGCGGACAATGGCTGAACCAACCATGCCGCGGTGTCCCGCAACGTAAATCTTGGGTACTGTTTGGGACATCTTCAGCTTCCTGTCAAATTTATCTTGTGCGCCCCGCTTTAGCCAATCTTAGTTTGGGCAATGTCCAAGAAAAGTGCACTAAGCGAGCGTAAATCAAGGCATACAAGTATGCACAAAGCGCAAAAGCGAGGACTAACTTTGGGGTACTGTCACTAAGCATAACCGCCAAAACCGCGGGGATCGATGCATATAAAAGTATAAGCGGTAATACAGATGCATTTTGTACGATTGCTGTCTGGCCTTTTAGCAACTTTCGCGAAACACGTGCCCATAGCAAGCTATGCAAATGCAAGCGGTCAGGCTGGCCAATTTTTAGTTTTCTGGCGCGACGCCTCGCCATGGAGAACAGCACTTCAAGTATTGGGTAGCCACAAGCCAAGAGCGGGCCCCAGGGGGAAATACCGGGATTGCGCATGGCAATCATCACCGCACACCACCCCAACAAAAAGCCTAAAAGATAAGCACCACCATCCCCAAGGAAAATTTTGCCGCTTGGGTAGTTAACCAGCATGAATCCAAAAATCGCCGCGGTTAAAACAAAACATAATTTAGCCATTTCGACATCACCAATTCGAAACGCAATGAACCCAAGAGAGCACAAGCAGATCAACACCACGCCGCTTGCCAGGCCATTTAACCCATCGATGATATTGACAGCATTTGCAACCCCACTGACCGCAAAAGCCGTAAAGATCACAGAAATAGGCAAAATTGATAACAAACTATCGAGCCCGGGGATACCTATCCGAGTCAAGCTTATCCCAGTAAGCCACCAGGCGAGCACGCCGCTCAGGAATGTCGCAAATAGACGCTCACTGACACGATCACGCTTAGTGACGTCCTCAAGGGTGCCTGCAACAAACGCGGGGAGAGCCGCCAAAAGAATCGCCTGCAAATGCACAGCAACCAAAGGTGGCGTAAAAACCCAGGTTACAGCCAGTCCAATTAATATCGCTAAGCCACCAATCCGCGGGGTTGGCTGCGAATGAATCTTTTGAACACCGGCGTCTGAATCTAGAGTGTGCTGACCGTGCAAGCGCTTGGTAAAGACAATTCCCAAACAAATAGCAAATGAAACGAGGCCACCAACCAATAACGCGAGATGGGGAACAGCAAAACTCAAGTTTTTTCCCTACCCGAACCGGGGCGATGTAAGTATGGATCGAGATCCTCAACGAACTCGAGCGTCTATAATATTTTCAATTCTTCGACAAGACTTTTTCGCTCCTTCGATGAGCAACTCATAGCGCTGTCGAGGAGGGCAAATTTTATCACGGGTCTGTGCGAACACTATAAGGTTCAGTGACTTGTAATAGATTGAATATTCAAGGATTTCATGCAAAAGATTATAAAAAAAATAGCGCATCAAATGCTTTTGCGCAGACAGCGCAGCATTGTGCCGACAACAAACCCGTTGTTATTGCGCAATTTTTTAAAAATGGTCCACCCCGTTGCCACAAACCACCCGCTTATTCGACTTGGATGCGACGGGGATGGTGGTTATCTGGTGCCCGATGACCTTGAAGGAATAGCCGCTTGCTTCTCGCCCGGGGTCTCGACGGTCGCAGACTTTGAATTGAGCCTCGCCGAACGCGGAATCCCTTGCTACTTGGCAGACTACTCGGTCGACCAGGCGCCTGTGCAACACCCACTGATCTCTTTTGAAAAGAAATTTTTAGGTCTAGGAAATAATGAGGTATTCACAACCTTAGATGCATGGGTAGAGAAGCATGCGCCAAACAAGACCGATTTCCTCCTCCAGATGGATATTGAGGGTGCTGAATATGATGTACTTTTTGATGTGTCAGACGAGACGCTTCAACAATGCAGAATTTTAGTGATTGAGTTTCATCACCTCGACCGCTTAATAATCAACGAAGGATTTAGATTTTTAAATTTAATTTTTAAAAAATTAGACAAATATTTTAAAGTTGTCCATATCCATCCTAATAATTGCGCACCGTCTTATGTATACGACGAATTTGAGATTCCACCAATTATGGAATTCACATTTCTACGACGCGATAGAATTTTTGAAACTAGGCCCGTTTGCGACTTCCCAGCAGCTCTAGATCGGGTTAACGTACCAGAATTACCTGATCTACAGCTGCCTCTTTGTTGGTCAAAAAATTAATCTGTGGTGCACTTACTCAACGTCAGGCACACTGTGAAACCAATTTTTTTTACTGCCTCGCTTGAAGGTAATATTCCCACGCTCCAAATTTCAATTCCAATTATTAATAAGCGCTATGGGAATCCTGATTTTTTTATTGTCTGTCCGAATCAATCAATCGATCACTTCACAACTGCCCTAAAGACATTTCCAAATGTCCATTTAACCGCTGAAGACAGTCTGATTTCTTTCACTAAGTTTAAGGATTTAGCAAAAGAAATCGAACAAGAAATAGAGTGCGGCCCAACATCACACGAGAGACTAGGTTGGTACTATCAACAGGCATTAAAACTCTCTTTCCTTCTCGACGATCAACGAGCAGATCAGTCTGCCGTAATGTGGGACGCAGACTCCATACCACTTTCCCGGATTAAGTTTTTTGATTCAACCGACAAACGATCAATAGTCTATGGGTCGCGAAGCGAATTTAATGTCCCATACTTCGAAACACTCAAAAATATCTTCCCTGCTCTGCCACAAAATTTTTATGCAGCAACGATTCAATTTTTTTCCTGCACTGCGCAAGAGCGGGTGGAACTCATAAATCGGCTAGCAACAAACTACCCGTTAAAATCTAATGAGACAAAATCGGTCTGGATATCGAAACTGATCATCCATAGCGTACTCAAAACACATGGCGGCTTCTCAGGCTCTTTTTTTAGTGAGCAAGAATTAGTCGGGCTATCCAACATTCTAAATTCGCCTTCCGACGAGCAGATTCCTTTGAAACATTTACGTTGGGGGATTTCAGGTCGTTTAAGTCGAAGTCAACTACTCCTCGCAAAGTTATTCAGATTTAAACATCTAACATATGAAAATCCCAACGAAACACTTTCGCAAAAACAAGATTGGAAGGCGTTATTCACTCTTCTAGTCGCTGAAACACGTCTATTTAACCGATAGCCTTGAACTGTTTTTAATTAATATGAGCTAAATTTCCAATGTTGATAATAAAGATGGAAGGAGGACTTGGGAATCAACTCATTCAGTATTTATTTGGTATTTCGCTAGCGCGCAAGCATAAAAAAAACATTTACTTTGACATATCTGAGTACATTGAGGGCCGCGGGATTCGTAAGCTCGCGTTGCTTGAGCTATCTCTACCCGGCAACTATATAAGCTTGAAAAAAAATTTCAACGCCTCAACCAATACCGTAAAAGTAAAAAATATCCGCGTACATCGTGGCGGCGTCACGCTTAGCGACCGGTTACGCTTACTTCGCTCTTTGCCAGTAGCGCATGAAAAGCAAAACGGCACAATAGACGACTTCTCTCATATCAATCCGGGCTATTTAATTGGCTATTGGGTCTCTTTTTTTTATTGGCATCAGCCAAAGGAGTTAACGTACGAGGTAAATCAACTCCTTGATTCAATCGAAGCAAAAAGAAAGGGCATTGACTTAGGAGCCAGTATTGATGCGGACGATCGCTGGGCTGCGGTTCACGTTCGACGGGGAGACTATTTAAGACAGGAGCACATCAATTGGTACGGCCTATGTTCTGCGGCTTTCTATCTAGCCGCAATAAAAACCATCTGCAAAGATAAAATTTTATTATTTTCTGATGATCTCAGTTCGATAAAAAGTGATTTTTCTCATTTCACTGAAGTAATCAATATCAGCGAACTGTCTGGAAACGAAATTGACGAATTTCTACTGATGCGCAGATGCAAGAACATTGTCATATCCAACTCCACTTATAGCTATGCCGCTGCACTTTTTTCAGCCTTTACATTCCCTGATCACCGTATTGTTGCGCCCGAACCTTGGTTTCAATGGAGTAATCTCAGCCCACCCGTTTTAAAGTCATGGACAACACTTGGCAGGCGAACTGGTGGAGACCTCGATACGATTAAAAAGCGTACATCTGCCTTACCTCATATATGTGCAGTTCTGCAGGATTTCGACTCACAAGACGAAATAATCAGATGTTTAGAGATGTTGAGTAAACAACGGGTTCTCGTCAAAGCAGTCATCATCTATACGAACTGTGTAGCGCTTGAAAGTCTTGCTGACTCATTGCCCCCAGATTTTAAGCCTGATCTAACGGTTATACGCCTTGAAGATGAAGGCTCCAGCCTGCGTAAAACATGCGCAGCATTTGAATCGGAATATTATGTGGTTGTGGCTGGCGCTCAAGATTGGTCAGAAACAAAGCTGTCCAATGATTTATTACTTGCCGCTGAGACCAATTCCGATATGGTTGTATCTCCCTTCTACATCAAAACGTCAGGTAGCCAATCATCGCTTACGCGGCTCTCACCTCCATTTTCTATTGAAAACAAAGATGACCTTCGTCGATCTGCCGTGTTGACTGTGATGGCGCACCACGGCACCGTACTAGTTAGGGCAGCAGCATTAGACGCTATGATGGAAGATCCAATAACGGAACTTGCGATGTGTAGTGATCGGCTAACAATTCAGTATCAAGACCCGACTGAATATCCGACAGGGTTTTGGAGCGAAACCTCCACAAAAAAAAGAAATGCTGAACTACTGAATAGACACTCCCGAGTCGTTGCACAGTCGCGAGATCGTGAAAAAGCCGAGAAAATTTTGAATGATGTTTGGGAGGTTAACAGTCATCTAAACAACCTCTACTCCATACATCGCTAGCCTAGAAAAATATTGTGAAAATTAGTTTCTCATTGACCCATGCATGATGCATCACACTGAAGACCTTATGGACTTTCCTCTGACGATATTATTCGTACACCTTGGCACTAGCGACTTGCCGAGCCATATTTTTGATACGGTTAGGTCTACGTCCATAGTCGCACCAGCGTCGAAAATTTCAATTATCGTTAACCAGTTGCATACCAAATTACTCAACGACTTTATTGTTAATGAGAATCTAAATACAAGAAATATTTCTGTCTTAGCGCGGGAGGCTATCCCGATTAGTGAAGATACCAAAACGTTTCACGATACATCTAGGCTAGACAAGAATTTTAGAAATGGTTTTTGGTTTCACGCATCGGAAAGATTCTATCTAATCGCTGACTATCTCGAATTTACCAATTGTGTAACTTGCCTTCATCTCGAGAATGACGTCCAACTGTATGTGGACCCAAGTAAGTTTGTTGACACACTAAATTCATTTTCTTCGTTGGCTGTGCCACTTGATAGAGTGAGAGCGATTCCTGGATTAGTGTGGTTCAAGGATCCCTCAGCCGCAAGAATGCTGGCGCATTACATGCTTCAACATCGTGACCAAGACGACATGGTTTCATTGGGACAGTTTTGCAATGATCGGCCAGAACATAGCCGTCCCTTGCCTAGCATGCCGCTTTCTTACGCTCGCGACAAATCGTTGGAGACACACCGCTACACTCAAGGTGTTGCAGAATTCAAGGGGATTTTTGACTGTGCAGCAATCGGCCAATATTTAGATGGGGGCCATTACTTAAACAATCCGGAAGACACTCGCTTCTTTCTAAATGAATGCAGCGACTTGAATATGACAGACTTTGACTTTAACTGGAATGTGCAGAATGGCCTGCGCCAACCTTGTGTCTCGTATTTAAACGAAAAGACCCCAGTTCTAGCGATTCATGTTCATTCAAAAAACATGCGAGGCTTCTCACCCAAAAACACCGGGGTATCTGTCACTTCGGATGACATCATAACGGGTGAACGGCTACAGGCGATTTGTGACCTTACGATTAGCTCGTCACAAGTTACGGCGTTTCATGGTCGCGACAAAATTCAATCTAGTCAGTTTATAGAGTTACCTGAAAAAATTGAAGGTCGTTTTTTTAAAAAAACTAAAACAATCATTCCGCCGGGTGAAGATTTTTTAAATATCTGTCGAGCAGCGAAGACAATCTTCGTTTATACCCATCTACTCGACTATTTTGAAAAATATGTCGCACCGCGGTTACACAATAGCTTTGTGTTGGTAACTCACAATTCTGATGATGGCGTTGGATTATCAAGGCTTGGGTTACTTAATCACCCGAACCTTATCGCTTGGTACGCTCAAAACGTTCATGTGCAACATTCAAAGCTATATCCCCTTCCCATTGGAATGGCTAACAGTCAATGGGGCCCCGATAGGGTTAATGTTTTGTTTCAGCTGTCTCAGCATCTTGAGAAATCAAAATTAGTCTATGCAAACTTCAGTACAGTCACCCACCCAAGTAGAGTTTCCGCACTTTCTGCCGCGCAATCCTGTGATGGGGTCACCATACAGTCTGGCGTGAGCTTTGAAGACTATGTTGTGGAGCTATCTAAACATAAGTTTTGCCTTTGCCCGCGCGGTAACGGTTTAGACACACATCGCTTTTGGGAGGCTCAATATTTAGACTGTATCCCCATCATTGTGAAAGATGACTGGATAGCAGCTTACTCTGGCTTGCCCGTTTTAGTGCTCGACTCATGGGCATCTTTAAAACGTACAAACTTAAATGAAATGTACGTCCGCATAACAACAACAGCCTTTGATCGTCGATCTTTGAGTCTAAGTCACTACAAATCACACATCCGTAATGAAAGCAATACTTCAATCTCTTGACCTAAGATTAGGCGGGTGTCGCTAAATGCTTGCCAGAATAGACTACTTGGCCAGGCGTCTTTACTCGCTGGTTTCCTCAACCTTGCACCGAATGTACATAACCATTGCTTCATTGGTGCGAGGGCGCCACATCGTGCGCGGCAATTTTTATATCGGG
>CAMCWG010000029.1 GCA_945882005.1 Bordetella parapertussis | reverse complement strand
CCATGATAGTTCCTTAAGCAGCTTTAGGCTGTGGGTTAGCGGCGCGCCACATTTCGCCGAGCGCGCGCTTGTAGTCGACAGGCATAATTTTGACAAACTTGGAGCGAGCGCTTTCCCAATTGCTGACGAGATCGCGCGCGCCAAAGCTGCCTGTGTAGCGGAAGTGGTTTTCAACCAAACGTTTCAGAATGACTTCATCGGTTTCACGTTCGCCACCGCGTGTCATGCTGTGCCAAACGTCAATACCCTGAACCTTCTGCTGTTCGGCGGATGCAAGAACAGGCTCGATTTCAACCATCGTCATATTGCAACGTTCGGCGAAGGTTTTTTCTGGGTCCCACACGTAGGCCACACCGCCGGACATGCCTGCGGCGAAGTTACGGCCTGTTTGCCCGAGAACCACAACTGTCCCACCTGTCATGTACTCACAGCCATGGTCGCCAGTGCCTTCAACAACTGCGGCAGCGCCGGAGTTACGCACGGCAAAACGTTCGCCTGCGACACCATTGAAATACGCTTCGCCGGCTGTTGCACCGTACAGCACCGTATTGCCGATGATAATGTGCTCAGGACCGAAGCCACGGAAGTCATTGGGAGAGCGCACGATGATTCGACCGCCCGACAAGCCTTTGCCGACATAATCGTTACCTTCGCCGACCAGATCAAGCGTGATGCCACGCGCAAGGAAGGCACCAAAACTTTGGCCAGCCGTCCCGTTACATTGAATATGGATGGTGTCATCCGGCAGACCTTCATCGCCATAGCGTGAGGCGATGCGACCGGACAACATTGCGCCGATCGTGCGGTTACGGTTGCGGACCGGAACGATGAAGGAGACTTTCTCGCCACGCTCAATGGCAGCTTTGCTGCGCTCAATCAGTTCATGGTCCAGCGCGGCTTCAAGCCCGTGATCCTGACCTTCGATCTGGCGGCGTGGGCTGTCGTTGCCTGGCTGATAGAAGACGCGGCTAAAGTCCAGTCCGTGCGCTTTCCAGTGTTCGATGCTGGCGCGTGTGTCGAGCAAGTCAACACGACCAACGAGATCATCAAAGTTGCGAATGCCCAGCTGAGCCATAATTTCGCGTACTTCTTCAGCAACAAAGAAGAAGTAGTTCACGACATGCTCAGGCTTGCCTTGGAATTTCGCGCGTAGAACTGGGTCTTGCGTCGCAACGCCGACAGGGCAGGTGTTCAGATGGCATTTGCGCATCATGATGCAACCTTCTACTACCAGCGGTGCGGTGGCAAAGCCAAATTCGTCTGCGCCCAACAAGGCACCAATTGCAACGTCGCGACCAGTCTTCATTTGTCCGTCTGCTTGAACGCGGATGCGGCTGCGCAATTGGTTCAGCATCAGTGTCTGCTGAGTCTCGGCCAGGCCAAGCTCCCAAGGTGTGCCTGCATGCTTGATCGAAGAGACAGGCGAGGCACCCGTGCCACCATCATGGCCGGAAATCGTCACGTGATCCGCTTTCGCTTTGGCGACTCCAGCAGCGACAGTGCCTACACCAACTTCTGACACGAGCTTGACCGAGATTGATGCTTTGGCGTTGACGTTTTTGAGATCGTGAATAAGCTGTGCCAGATCTTCGATCGAGTAGATGTCGTGGTGTGGTGGCGGCGAAATCAGGCCGACGCCAGGCACGGAGCAGCGCAATTTGGCAATGTATTCAGACACTTTGTGACCAGGGAGCTGACCGCCTTCGCCAGGCTTGGCTCCTTGTGCCATCTTGATCTGAATTTGGTCCGCGCTTGATAGATATTCTGCGCTGACACCGAAGCGTCCAGAAGCTACTTGTTTGATCTTCGAGCGCATCGAGTCACCCGCCTGCAGTGGAACGTCTGCAGCGATGCGATCTGCACCGAGTTCGGAGGCTAACGTTGCGCCGGCAAGGATACCGCTGTTGCCTGTGCGCAGTTCGTTGCGATAGCGCAGCTCGTCTTCACCGCCTTCGCCGGTGTTGGACTTACCGCCGATGCGGTTCATCGCAACAGCCAACACGGAGTGCGCTTCAGTTGAAATCGAACCCAGAGACATTGCGCCCGTCGCGAACCGTTTGACGATCTCTTTGGCGGGTTCGACTTCGTCCAGTGAAATCGCACGTGCCGGATCAACTTTGAACTCAAACAAACCGCGTAGCGTCATATGACGACGGCTTTGGTCGTTGATGAGCTGCGCGTATTCCTTATAAGTACGATAGTTGTTAGCGCGGGTCGCGTGTTGCAATTTTGCGATCGAGTCCGGCGTCCACATATGGTCTTCACCGCGGACACGGAAGGCATATTCGCCGCCTGCATCCAGTGCGTTTGCCAAGACTGGGTCGTTACCGAACGCGGCACGGTGTGTGCGAAGTGCTTCTTCGGCGACTTCGAAGATCCCGATGCCTTCAATCGTGCTGGCTGTACCGGAAAAATATTTGTTTACCAACACTGTACGCAAACCAACGGCCTCAAAGATTTGAGCGCCGCAGTAAGACATGTAGGTCGAGATGCCCATCTTGGACATCACTTTGTTCAGGCCTTTGCCGACCGCTTTGATGTAATTCTTGATGGACTTGTCCGCATCTTTGCCCATGGTTGCGAGGGTTTCAAGCGCAAGGTAGGGGTGAATCGCTTCGGCGCCATAGCCACCAAGCAACGCGAAGTGATGAACTTCACGCGCCGAACCGGTTTCAACCACGATACCGGTGTTAGTGCGCAAGCCTTCGCGAATGAGATGCTGGTGAATCGCTGACGTTGCGAGTAATGCTGGAATTGCGACGTGTGCGCTGTCTACGTTTCGGTCAGTCAGGATCAATACGGTTGAGCCACTTTTTACGGCGTCGACTGCGCGCGCGCATAGTGCCGCTAGACGCGCTTCGATCCCGTCGGCGCCCCAAGCCGCTGGGTAGCTGATGTTGAGCTCCGAGCTGCGGAATTTGTCGCCTGTGACTTCAGAGATCGCGCGAATGCGCGCCATTTCTTTGAAGTCGAGGATGGGCTGCGTGACTTCAAGACGTAGTGGTGGGTTGACGTTGTTGATGTCTAACAGGTTTGGCTTGGGACCAATGAACGACACCAGCGACATCACCATTTGTTCGCGAATCGGGTCGATTGGTGGGTTCGTTACCTGCGCAAACAACTGACGGAAGTAGTTGTAGAACGGTTTGGCACGGCTCGACAAAATCGCGAGCGGAGCGTCGTTACCCATCGAGCCAATCGCCTCTTCGCCTGATTCAGCCATCACTTCAAGGACAAATTTATAGTCTTCTTGTGTCCAGCCAAAAGCTTGCTGACGGTCGAGCAGGGACGCGGGTGCACCAATTGGCGCATCTACTTTTGCCGGGGAAGGCAAGGAGTCGAGCTTGACACGCAGACGATCGATCCATTGACGGTATGGTCGTGAGTTGGCGAGCTGCGCTTTGATCTCGGCATCGTCGATGATGCGTCCTTGTTCAAGGTCGATCAAGAACATCTTGCCAGGCTGCAGGCGCCATTTTTTGACGATGCGGTTCTCGGGGATTGGCAGTGTGCCAGCCTCAGACGCCATGATGACCATGTCGTCGTCAGTGATGAGATAACGTGCTGGACGCAGTCCGTTACGGTCAAGCGTTGCACCGATTTGACGCCCATCAGTAAAAGCGACAGCCGCCGGACCATCCCAAGGCTCCATCATCGCAGCGTGATATTCGTAGAATGCGCGACGACTCGGGTCCATGTGCGTATGTTGCTCCCAAGCTTCTGGGATCATCATCATCATTGCGTGCGCAAGCGAGTAGCCAGACATGACCAGAAGTTCGAGACAGTTGTCGAACGTTGCGGTGTCAGATTGGCCTTCGTACACAATCGGATAAAGTTTTTTGAGGTCATCGCCCAGAACGGCAGACTGCATCATGCCTTCGCGTGCACGCAGCCAATTGAAGTTGCCTTTGACGGTATTGATCTCGCCGTTGTGCGCAATCATGCGATAGGGGTGTGCGAGAGGCCAGGCAGGGAAAGTGTTCGTCGAGAAGCGCTGATGCACGAGTGCAACGGCAGACACTGTGAGGGGGTCTGCGAGGTCGCGGTAGTAGCGGCCTACTTGATCGGCAAGAAGCAATCCTTTGTAAACAACCGTACGAACTGAGGCTGAAGGAACGAAGTATTCTTTACCGTGCGCCAAGCCCATGGCTTGAATGGCATGGCTAGCCGTTTTGCGAATAACGTAAAGCTTGCGCTCTAGTGCGTCGGGGACCATGACATCGGCGCCACGGCCGATAAACAGTTGACGAATGACGGGCTCGCAGGCACGTACCGTGGGTGACATCGGCATGTCTGTGTCCACCGGGACATCGCGCCATCCCAATACCACCTGGCCTTCCGCGCGCACGGAGCGCTCAAGCTCTTGTTCGCATGCTAAGCGCGACGCGATTTCTTTTGGCAGGAACACCATTGCCACACCGTACTCACCAGGAGCGGGTAAGGTGATGTTTCGCTTGGCGAGGTCTTGCCGATAAAACGCATCGGGAATTTGTATCAGGATGCCGGCGCCGTCGCCCATTAGTTTGTCGGCACCCACGGCACCCCGGTGATCCAGGTTTTCAAGGATTTTTAGCCCCTGCTCGACGATGGCGTGCGTCTTGTTACCTTTAATGTGCGCGACAAAACCGACGCCACAGGCGTCATGTTCGTTTGCAGGCGAGTACAAGCCTTGCGCGACGGGAAGCCCGGTTTGGGGGGCTGTCGCTGCGCGTGTCGTCGTGGCAGGATGAAAGTTCAAAGGGAAGGTCGACATAAAAAGCTCCGAGGGCTTGTGCCATGTTGCAGTGCGAGGGCGAAACAATACGCCTGCTTTTGTCGCAGCGCAAGAAAATTAATTGGGGTGCGTCCCTAATTAATAATACAGACCGGTTCTTGCTATTAAATTAGGGACGCACCATCGCTTTGGGCACTAACCCAGTGCCAACGATGACTTTTTTGGGGCGACCACGGCGCTCGGGGTGAACGCGACGATTGGCGAGCTTGGCGAGCTCCGACAGGAAGTCTTCATCACCCAAACCCCATTGACCCTGTAAGCAGGCCTCGAGTTTTGCATCTTGCGATAAGGCGTTGCCTTCCTGTAAGAGCCTGCGGTAGATCGCCTGCCGATCAAAGGGGGTGTTGCCACAACTCCAGTAGTCGGTGTGCGGTTGAAGGCCAAGGGCAGAGGCGCCAAGGCTGCCTGTGTGCGCGCCGGCCGAAGACCAGCGCCATGTCTCCGCGTCAGACACAAGACTTTCTCGCACAGGTTGCCGTTCGAGCCATATCAGGCAGGGAAGTAACCAGCGTTGCGGTTGTGGAATGGTCGAGTGAAAACGCCCCTCGAACACTCCGCCCACCTTTAGTCGGCTCGCCAGGTGTCGCCCTACCTGCTGGAACCCTCGGGCTAGGCTGGTCGAGTCCCCAGGCGTAGCGAGCAAAGTCAACCCAGTGTGGGTCACCACCCAGCCATGCAGCAACGTGTCTGTGTCTGCGAGAGCTAGTCGAAGCCAGCGCCCAATATCTGCGAATTGACGCTCCAACAACTGACGTATAACGATGTCGTTACTGTGTGTGAACTGGGCCTGGGCAAGTTGCGCAAATCCCTCGGCATAGAGTCGGGCCAGCCTTGCCATTGTGATCAATCAAAGCCCTGGCTCAGGGCTTTCTGAGCTTGTAGAAAAGATTAGGCTCGCTGACGATGTAAATATTGCCCTCATCGTCGGTGGCGATACCTTCAGGGCGGGGCAGCGGCTTACTGCCTTTGGCAGAAAGTGAGAGCATGCCTTTGCCGTCACCACTGTCACCATCGAGCTGAATGATGAGTTGTGACTCTTCGCTTAGCAGGTAGACGCGACCTGTAGCGGGATCGACTTCTACAGAAGATAAATCGGTGGCAAACGGGACGTCATTGAGCCAATGACTAATATTTTCAATCCGAAGGCCACGGGAGTCTGCTGATTGCAGGCTGTTCAGGCCACTAATGCGATACAGGGCGCGTGGGCTGTGCTCTTTTGATAGGTATAGTCGATCGCGTTTGAGGTCATAGCCCAACCCATTGAAGCCATAATTTGCGTCTTCACCTTCTGTAAAACGCAACACAAGTGCAAAAGCACGGGTAACATCCAGGACTTGCGGCGTTGGGGGTACTTCAGTGATTACCATGCGGTTACGGCGCCCGTTCACAAGAGCAATCTTGTTCCCGCCGAGCCATGCCACGCCGTCCACGTCTGACATGCCCTTAACGGGGTAAGTGGCCAAGACTTGGCCTTCAGTTGAGAGGGCGATTAGTGTTGTTGGCTTGTTGACGACGGTCCAAAGGCGTTTCTGGATCGCGTCATAAGAGAGACCGGAAAACTTGCCGCCTCCTTGAGTATCGATCACTTTGGGATCTGACGGACCAGCATAACCAGTGAGGGTATTGCCCCCAGCTTCGGCGATTTTTTTCTCCCAGGCCGCCTGCTTTGCCGCCAAGCCTGAAATCCAGCGGTAGGCAACTTGCTCGGCGTGGTAGTAGCGCACGCCGATGTACGTCGCCCAGCCTACGCCGATGACGAGTAGACAAGCGAGCAGGATCTTTGAGAGAAATTTGACTAAATCGGACATGCCTAAATCCAGGGACGGACGTTGCGACTGCGGTGTGAGGCAGTCTTGCGTCCACAGCAGGGTGAGATTAACACCCTCGCAAGAATTGCGGAACTTTTGCGTAAATGATCCGTCTTATTAGCACTCGCTAGCTTAGAGTGCTAAACTGGCACCGAAAGCTCCGAGGTTAGGAGTCGAATGAATGACAACGAGTTCTACCGCTTTGACACTGCAGCCCTCACAACTTGCGATGGCCATCTCGAATCCCGGCGCGCTAGGGACGATTGATGCCTATATTTCGACAGTCAACCGACTGCCGATGCTCACTGCTGAGCAAGAAAACGTGCTTGCGCGCCGCCTGCGCGACGAGCAGGATATCGCTGCAGCGCGTGAATTGGTGCTGTCGCACTTACGTTTGGTCGTTTCGGTCGCGCGCCAATACCTCGGATACGGCTTGCCACACGCGGACCTGATCCAAGAGGGTAATGTCGGCCTGATGAAGGCTGTCAAGCGTTTTGACCCAGAACGCGGTGTGCGCCTCGTATCCTTTGCGGTGCATTGGATCAAAGCCGAAATTCACGAGTACATCGTGCGCAACTGGCGCATGGTTAAGGTTGCGACCACCAAGGCTCAACGTAAGCTTTTCTTTAATTTACGTAGCATGCGTCCCGATGGACAAACGCTGGATACGACGCAAGTCGATGAAATTGCAGCGAATTTAAATGTTCGTCGCGAAGATGTTCGCGAGATGGAAGTCCGTTTGTCGGGCCGCGAAATTTCACTTGAAAACCAGAACGATGACGACGATGCGTACGCACCGATCGCATATCTGTCAGACAACGGCCGTGCTGATCCTACCCAGGTGTTGGCTCGCCGCGACGAAGACGTCATGCACGGCTCGGGTCTGGATAAAGCACTTGAGCAGCTCGATGCGCGCTCACAGCGCATTGTCCGGGCACGCTGGTTGCAAAACGATGGCGGCGCGACTCTGCACGATTTGGCAGCTGAATTTGGTGTATCGGCTGAGCGGATCCGTCAGATCGAAGTTGCCGCCATGAAAAAAATGCGGACGGCGCTGAGCGCTTGATCTTAAGTGGCGCGGCGCCATAGGTCCTCAGTCAACACGATTGAGGCCTCAAGGGTAAAGTCTCCTGCAAGTAACATTTTATAAATCTTTGCCGGGGTGAAACAGTCAATCTCCATGACTTCACCATCCCGGTTTTTTGGCATTACGCCGTTTGTGAGCACACACTCACAGGTCAGAACTTCTTCGCATTGGTACCCTTCAGGGATCTGTCGCTGCATGCGGGTAATTGTGCGTAAGGGCGAGCGATGTTGAATGTCTGCAGCGTCTAGTCCGGCCTCTTCGTCAGACTCGCGTTCGAGCGCTAAGTCAGCTGGCTCGCCCGCGCTCACTAACCCGCCTACCAGCGTGTCCCACATGCCAGGGTCTGTGGCCTTGGTTAGAGATCGACGCGCGACCCAGAGCTTGCCATCCTGCGACCACCCGCTTAGGTGAACCGCGCGGGTGATAAGCCCGAGCGGGCGCATCACGCCCCGCTCGATGGCGGCGATTGGGCTACTTCCAGGCCTGTCGGGCAGAACGTCCAGCAATTCATCACGCCAACCGGGCGTTTTTCCTGCTTGCCGAAGGGTGTTGGCAATCTCAGCCAGCAGCGCATTAAGTGCTTGCGCAGAGGCAAGGTTGCGCCCGAAGTCGGCGCGCCCACTCGTTACCTGAACGCCAGAGAGGCCGGCAACAGTGGCGACTGCCCCCGGAAACAGCGTGCCGCAGGGTTCTCCGGCAATAAATAACGGGATAGAGCCTAGGTGTGGCGCCTGCGACGCGCGTTGCAGGAGCGACTGCAGGAGCCGATGAAGGTCTGCTTTTGGGGGAAAACTGTTGGACTGTTGCATCGAGAGTTGTCACCAAGTGGGGTCAAACGATTGTAGTGCAGCACTCAAGGCGAGCCTCCGCTATAATCCCTCCCGTTTCCATACGATACGCGGGCTCATACGGGTGCGGCATTGCCGTGACGTGAGTCCTCTGATAATTCTTGTGCAGTATTTGTTGGGGCCCATAAATGCCCCCTAAGCAGATAAGCGCGATGTGTTTCGAGGTAAGCATGAAGAAGTTGAGAGGGTTACTGGGTGCCTGTGCCATGTTCTGGATTGGCGCGGTCAGTGCACAAGTGAAAGACATGCCGGGTGGCCCGCGTGTCAATCAGCTCAATCTCCCCGAGGGAGTTAACCAAATAGCGCGTGATGTAGCGTGGCTACACTGGTTCATGCTTATCGTCTGCATGGTGATCTTTGTAGCCGTCTTTGGTGTGATGTTCTATTCGATCTGGGCGCACCGTAAATCAAAAGGCCATAAGCCTGCGACCTTCCATGAGCACATGGGTGTTGAGGTGGCCTGGACAGTCATACCTTTCTTGATTGTGATTGCAATGGCCCTCCCTGCGACACGCACTGTTGTCGCGATGAAAGACACCAGCGGCGCAGATCTGACGGTCAAAGTTACAGGCTACCAGTGGAAGTGGGGCTATGAATATATCGATGGGCCCGCCACTGGCGTGAAAATTCTCTCCAACCTCTCCACACCGCGCGCTCAAATTGAGGGCCGTGAGCCAAAGAGCCCGACTTACCTGATGGAGGTCGATAATCCTTTGGTTGTTCCAGTGGGCAAGAAAATCCGCGTCGCGATCACTGCGGCAGACGTCATTCACTCGTGGATGGTGCCAGAACTTGCGGTCAAGCAGGATGCGATTCCTGGCTTTGTGCGTAACACCTGGTTCCGCGCTGACAAAGTCGGCGTATATCGCGGTCAATGTACAGAACTATGCGGTAAGGACCACGCGTTCATGCCAATCGTTGTGAACGTTGTCTCTGAAGCGGATTACGCCAAGTGGGCCGATGAGCAGAAAAAATTGCTGGCTGCGCAAGCGGATGATCCTAACAAAGAATGGACAGGACCTGAGCTGATTGCTCGTGGTGAGAAAGTCTACGCAGCGAATTGCGTGGCTTGTCACCAAGGTAGCGGCAAGGGCGTGATGGGTGCTTTCCCTGCGCTTGATGCTAGTAAGATCGTAATGGGTCCGAAGGCTGACAACATCCAGATTTTGCTCAAGGGTAAGCCTGGTACGGCAATGCAGTCGTTTGCCGCGCAGTTAAACGATGTAGAAATCGCCGCTGTAATTACTTACACACGTGCGTCTTGGACCAATGCAGGAAAGGGTCAGGACCCAGTGGTTGTACCGGCGGATATTAAGGCAGCACGATAGTTTTATTTAGAGTGATGCGGCCGCATATTGTTGCGGCTGTTCGTAAAGATGCGTTGATCACTAAGATAGTGGCTTAGTGACAGCTTAAAGCGGGATAGGAGTCCAACATGAGTAGCATTCCAGCAGATCACGTAGCAGGTCACGGGCACAGTCACGGTCATGGGCATGACCATGCACACGACGATCACGATCATCACGGCCCATCGCTGCATGGCTGGCGCCGTTGGTTGTTCGCGACTAACCACAAAGATATCGGAACGATGTATCTGATTTTCTCGTTCACGATGTTGATGATCGGTGGCGTCTTAGCGCTGTTACTGCGTACAGAGCTTTTTCAACCGGGTTTGCAGTTTTTCCGTCCTGAGCTGTTCAATCAGTTCACGACAATGCATGGTCTGATTATGGTGTTCGGCGCCATCATGCCAGCCTTCGTTGGTTTCGCGAACTGGATGATCCCGTTGCAGATTGGCGCCTCGGACATGGCCTTCGCCCGTATGAACAACTTCAGTTTCTGGCTTTTGCCCGTTGCTGGTATCTTGTTGTCGACCTCGTTTTTTGTTCCTGGTGGCGCAACGGCTGCGGGTTGGACGCTATATGCACCCTTGACTGCGCAAATGGGTCCAGGAATGGACTTAGCCATTTTCGCTGTGCACATCATGGGTGCGTCCTCGATCATGGGTGCCATTAACATCGTCGTGACGATCTTGAACATGCGCGCACCTGGCATGACCTTGATGAAGATGCCTCTGTTCTGTTGGACATGGTTGATTACGGCTTATCTCCTGATTGCTGTGATGCCAGTGTTGGCTGCTGCGATCACGATGGTTCTGACCGACCGTCACTTCGGCACGGGTTTCTTTAACGCAGCGGTTGGCGGCGATCCGGTTCTGTACCAGCATATTTTCTGGTTCTTCGGTCACCCTGAGGTGTACATCATGATTTTGCCCGCATTCGGTATTGTGTCGGCAATCATTCCAGCGTTCGCCCGCAAACAATTGTTTGGCTATGCATCGATGGTGTACGCAACAGCATCTATCGCAATTCTGTCGTTCATCGTTTGGGCGCACCACATGTTTGCGACCGGCATGCCGGTCACAGCACAGCTCTACTTTATGTATGCAACCATGTTGATTTCCATCCCGACGGGTGTGAAAGTGTTTAACTGGGTTGCAACGATGTGGCGCGGTTCCATGACGTTTGAAACCCCGATGTTGTTCTCGGTTGGTTTTATTTTTGTGTTCACCATCGGCGGGTTCACCGGTTTGATCTTGTCAATGGCTCCGATCGACATCCAGGTGCATGATACGTACTACGTGGTCGCACACTTCCATTACGTATTGGTCGCTGGCTCGCTGTTTGGCCTGTTCGCAGGCACCTATTATTGGTTGCCTAAGTGGTCCGGCTACATGTACGACGAGCGTCTGGGTAAGTGGCACTTTTGGATGAGCATGATTTCGTTCAACATTACGTTCTTCCCTATGCACTTTATGGGTCTGGCCGGGATGCCACGTCGCTACGCAGACTACGCTGCCCAATTCACCGATTTCCACCAGATAGCGACAATTGGTGCGTTCTGGTTTGGTTTGTCGCAACTCTTGTTCCTCTACATCGTGTTGAAGTCCTACGCGGGTAAAGGTGAGCGCGCTCCAGCTAAGCCATGGGAAGGCGCCGAAGGGTTGGAGTGGACGGTGCCTTCGCCCGCACCATTCCACACGTTCGAAACGCCCCCAGTAGTCAAGTAAGGCGATAGGCATGACACCGGAACAACGCAAAAAAAATAGACGACTCGGCTTGGTTTTTCTTGTGCTCGTCCTTGCGTTGTTCGGGTACACCATCGGTCGTCAGTTTTATACGCATTTTTTTGCTTGAACATAACGGATAAAAATCAGTTATGAGCGATGACCTCAAGCAGTTAGCCCAGCGTAAGCTCAACTTTTTTCAGACACTTAAGGCTGTTGGTTGGGCAATGTTAGGAGTTAGGAAGAAAGCAGGGCACCAAGAAGACATTGCAAAGCTCAACCCTGTCCATTTGGTGATTGCTGGCTTGCTGTTTGGTGTACTGTTTGTGACCGGCCTCGTGACTGTCGTAGGCTGGGTGCTGGCCAGTTTTAAATAATTTAACTATTCGTAGCATGGAGAACACTATGAGTGCATCCCACTCTGCCCACGGTAAAGAGGCACCTTACTATTATGTGCCAGCCGACTCGGCACATCCGGTACGTGCTAGCGCCTGCCTCTTAGTTGTGATGCTTGGCGCGTCAGCGTGGGTCAATGGCGTCGATACAGCGAAGTGGGCTGTGCTCGTTGGCTTGCTTGGCTTATTTGTTGTGCTCTACAACTGGTTTGGCGACGCAATCCATGAGTCTGAGACTGGCCTAAACAGCAAGCGCATCGACGTGTCGTATCGTTGGAGCATGAGCTGGTTTATCTTCTCTGAAGTCATGTTCTTTGCCGCCTTCTTCGGCGCGCTCTGGTACACACGCACTGTCACCTTGCCGTGGTTGGGTGATCTGGATCACAAACAATTGTTATGGCCAGACTTCAACGCTGTATGGCCTAACCTCGGCCCAGCCGGCGTCGTGGAGTCCTTTCAAACAATGGGCCCGTTCTGGTTGCCAACGATCAACACTGCACTGTTGTTGAGCTCGGGCGTTACCTTGACGATCTCGCACCATGCACTGCGTGAAAATCATCGCGGCAAGGCAAGTTTCTGGTTGTTCGCAACAATTTTGCTCGGCTTTATCTTTGTGATTTGCCAAGGCTATGAGTACTACCACGCCTACACAGACTTGAACTTAAAGTTCAATTCAGGTGCGTATGGCTCGCTGTTCTTCATGTTGACCGGCTTCCACGGCTTTCACGTGCTGCTAGGCGCAACCATGCTGGCTGTGATTTGGGTTCGCCTGATGAAGGGTCATTTCACAGCGGATAACCACTTTGGCTTTGAAGGTGCCGCGTGGTACTGGCACTTTGTGGACGTTGTGTGGCTCGGTCTGTACTTATTTGTCTATTGGTTCTAAGCCGCCAGTTTAACGACTGTTCAGAAGGCTGGCTTTGCTGGCCTTTTTTATTTCTGGACTAAGGCGCTAGCGCTGGAAGCCGGTTGACTCTATCCATCCCATCCAGTGTGAAAAGAGCAGGAATAAAAATAGCGCGACGGAAATACCGATGCGCACAGTGAGCGCGTTGACGGTTTTGTTTGAGGTGCCTTTGTCTCGCATCAAATAGAACAGTGCTGAGCCAAGACTGCCGAGAATCCCGATGAATGCAATGATCACGAAGATGCGCATTAAATCCCCCAGATAAAAAGGAATTATCGCAGACATGCAACAACCTTCATCCAATAGGCTCACTTTGCTTGCGCTACTGCTGCTTGGGGTCGTGGTGGTCGTGTGCGGCCTGCTTGGACGATGGCAGCTAGAACGCGCAGACGAGCGGCGTGGGATTAGCGCCGAAATTGAGAGAGGTCGGCTCGCTGCGCCCATCGTGATACAGACCAACATGGCGGCAGAGTCTGTACAGCCATGGCGTGCGGCTTCGGTCACAGGGCGCTGGGCGGGGCAGTTCAGCGTGATGGTGGACAACCGAAACATGGATGGCCGACCCGGCCTGTGGCTCGCGACGCCTTTAATTCTCGAGGCTGGTGTGGCAGTGTTAGTTTTGCGCGGCTGGGTTCCCCGCCCGATCGGAATGCAGCAAGCGCCTAAAATAGAAACCCAGTCAGATCCGCTGACAATTGAAGGTGAGATGTCTCTGCGCGTGCCGAGGCTTTTTGAGTTGTGGACGAGCAAGAAAGGTGAGGACAGCGGTTTGCCTCCAGCTTGGAAGGGTATTGCAGCAGCCGAATCGGGCTGGGTGGATACTTCTAAAGTGACGCGTGTCCAAAACTTGGATCTTGCGTCACTGACCGAGCGAACGGGATTGCGTTTTTTGCCAGTTGTGTTGCTGCAAAACAGCCAGATGCAGGACGGCCTTGTGCGGAGCTGGCCCAAACCCTCGTTGGATGCTGATAAGAATGTTGGCTATGCGACGCAGTGGTTTGGCTTTGCCGTAATTGCTGCGGTTGCTTTCTTTGTAGTGCTGTGGCGTTTTGTTCGTCGTAGACGGCGACAAATTGAATAAGTGGAATGCCTGTGAATACCTCTGTAAATTCGAACAGCTTACCAACGGCTAAACCGCGTAATCGCGGGCCGTTGATTGTCATTTTTCTCATGAGCCTTGCGCCCGTTCTTGCAGCGGTGTTGGTTTATTTCAATCCAGGGTTGCGGCCTGAGGGCAGTGCGAGCTACGGCACGTTGATTGAGCCGCAGCGTCCGATTCCTGCTGCCGCGGCGCTACCTGCGACCACGCTGGACGGAAAGCCATTTGACCTCAGCTCACTTAAAGGTAAGTGGCTACTCGTTGCTGCGGATGATGCAGAGTGTCCGGAATCGTGCGCACGCAAACTGTTTATTTTGCGTAACTCGCATGCGAGCCAGGGCAAGCATGTTGAACGCTTGATGCGTGTTTGGTTTATTACTGACGATGCGTCCGTTCCAGAGAAAGTGCTCGAGGCTTACAAGGGAACGGTGATGGTGCGCATCAAGCCGGAGGTGCTCAAGCAGTTCCTGTTGCCTCAAGCGTCAGATAGCAGTGCGCGCGAAGCGCTCGGCAAACCAATGTGGATCATTGATCCTTTGGGTAATTTGATCTTGCAGTATCCTCCTGAAGCAGACCCTGAAAAGTTTCGTAATGAGCTTCGTAAATTGATTGCGAATTCAAGGATAGGGTAGTCGCGCGATGGCTGAGCTCACTGCAACCCAACCTGTCGGCCAGGCATCGATACGTGCCCGATATCGGCGGATCGTATTTTTGACGTGGTTTTTAACGTTAGACCTGATCATGTTTGGCGCTTTCGTACGTCTCACAGATTCGGGTTTAGGTTGCCCTGATTGGCCAGGATGCTACGGCAGCGTGACCCCAATCGGTGCGCTCGACTCCATTCGTGAAGCTGTGAAGGTGATGCCGGACGGTCCAGTCACCTTGCCCAAGGCCTGGATTGAAATGATTCATCGCTATGTTGGTGCGTTACTGGGCTTTCTGATCATTATGATTGTTGCCCTCGGTTGGCGAAACCGTGCAGTGCTTGGCTATTCCCCAAAGCTTGCCATCGCCACGTTGGTGGCTGTGTGCATACAGGGAGCATTCGGCGCTTGGACAGTGACGCACCTGTTGATGCCCGCTGTCGTGACGGCACATTTGTTTGGTGGCATGACGCTCTTAGGCATGATGACATGGCTGGCAGCACGGGAACGCACTTATGCAAAGCCGGCTGCAGCAACCTTGACGTATCGTCTTTGGGCGATCTTTGGGGTATTGCTGCTAGCGGTTCAAATCGTGCTTGGTGGTTGGGTCAGTACGAATTACGCCGCTTTGGCCTGCATGGACTTTCCAACGTGCCATGGCAGCTGGATTCCTGAAATGGATATGCGCAACGGGTTCTCGGTGGTGAGAGGTTTGGGTGAAATGCCGAATGGCGAAATGATCTCCCAGACGGCGTTGACAGCCATTCACTGGGCCCACCGCAACTTCGCGTTTGTGGTGTTTGCAGTGCTTGGTATTTTGGCCTGGCGTCTGCTGAGTGACCGGGGCACACGTGGCCCAGCTAGATTGGTCTTAGTTCTGCTGGGCGCGCAGCTCTTTACGGGGCTAACAACGATCTTCTTCCATTGGCCTCTATTGATTGCAGTCTTGCACAACGGGGGGGCGGCGGGCTTAGTGTTGGCCACGGTCACGATTGTTTATCGTCTGTCCGTACGCTCTGGTGCGGCACAACAAGTACAATCAAGCTAGACTTTTCAGAAAATCCCCATGCCTAGCGTTACTGCCTCGCCTCCTAGCCTACTGCGTCAATATCTGGTGCTGACGAAGCCACGCGTCACCCAATTGGCGGTGTTTTGTGCCGTCATTGGCATGTTTTTGGCGACACCGGTGTTGCCTGATATGCAAAAAGTGGTCGCTGGCACAATCGGAATTTGGTTGCTAGCTGCAGCTGCCTTCGCTGTGAACTGTTTGATCGAGCAACGCATCGACGCACGGATGTTGCGTACCGCTCGTCGGGCAACAGCCACCGGTACGATATCGCCCATACAGGTGATTGTGTTCTCAGGTGTGTTGGGCGGGCTTGGAATGTTCATTCTGTATCGCTGGGTGAATTCGCTCACGATGTGGCTGACCTTTGCGACGTTCGTGGGTTACGCGGTGATCTACACCATGATTCTGAAGCCTCGTACACCACAAAATATTGTGATCGGCGGGCTATCTGGTGCGATGCCGCCCGCATTGGGCTGGGCCGCCGTCGCTGACGCAGTGCCTGCCGAGGCCTGGCTGCTCGTTCTGATTATCTTTATCTGGACCCCCCCGCACTTTTGGGCGCTCGCGTTATACCGAAGTCATGACTACGCTAATGCGGGCCTCCCTATGCTACCCGTCACCCATGGTCAGCAATTTACGCGCTTACATATTCTGCTCTATAGCGTTGCACTGGTGGCGACGACGGTATTGCCCTACATCATTGGGATGAGTGGATGGCTGTACTTGCTGTCTGCCTTAGTGCTTGGCGCTTTATTTGTCTGGTACGCGTGGAAGTTATATCGCGTCTATAGCGACGAACTCGCACGAAAGTTGTTTCGCTTTTCGATTCTCTATTTGTCGCTTTTATTCGCTGCTTTATTAGTCGATCACTGGTTGATCGTCGTGGGAAGTTAATTGAAGCGTCACATGTGTAGCGTCCTGGCATACTCGGCTCGACGCCTATGGTTTGCTTTGGGCCTCATGTGTTTGATGGGTGTCCTATCGGGCTGTGGTGATAGCAGTGCAGTGAAGTTCAAGGGCAGTGATATTTCCGGAACAAAAATAGGGAGCAACTGGGCCCTCACTGGTATGGACGGCAAGCCCTATACCTCGTCAAACTTCGCCGGCAAAGTTCAACTCGTA
>CAMCWG010000028.1 GCA_945882005.1 Bordetella parapertussis | reverse complement strand
AACACGCAAGGTCTCGGCAATACTTTGTGCTGTCACACCTAGATCAGCTGCCCGTGCAAAGTTTGGGCGCACAATCAATTCAGGTCGCACGAGACTGGCAGAAGAGGTCACCGAACCAATGCCCTTAAGTGTTCGAAGCTCACGCTCGGCAGCCTGTGCTGCTTTGTTCAAGGCGTAGGCGTCCTCACTTTGCAAAACGATCTGCATTTTGTTACCCACATCCTGCGGGCCAACGGTGATACGAACCCCAGGTTCGCGATCAAGCAGTTTACGAATATCCCCTTCAATTTCTTGTTGATTTTTCTTGCGGTCTGACCGATGGGTCAACTGCACTGTCAGCGTTGCCTTACGTACCTCTGCGGCAGAACCTCTCGCGAAAGCATCACCAGACACGCCTCCACCTACAGAACTAAACACACGCAACACGTCAGGCATCGTTTCGAGCTTCTGGCGAACACGCTCTGCCGCACGTAGTGTGTCCTCGAGCGTGCTGCCTGGAGCGCGCTCGATATTGACCATTGTTTGACCCCGATCTGACGGCGGTACAAAACCTTTTGGTAGCAAGGGAACAAGCGAAAGCGATCCTACAAAAAAGATCGTGGCTAACAGCAAGGTTTTAAATCTATTACCTAGACACCACTGTACCGACAACAAATAATGGCGCATCACCCAACCGTCTTTCTCAGGCTCGTTAGAAGCCTTGTTTGGCTTCATCAAATACGCCGCCATCATTGGCGTGAGCAGACGAGCCACCAGCAGCGAGGCCAAGATCGCCAGAACAGCTGTCCAGCCGAATTGCTTAAAGAACTTACCTGGGACGCCAGCCATGAAAGCAGTCGGCAAAAACACCGCAACCAGCGCAAAGGTTGTCGCAATGACTGCCATCCCGATTTCGTCCGCCGCGTCCAGTGCAGCCTGAAACGGCGATTTACCCATGCGTAGATGTCGCGCGATGTTCTCAACCTCCACGATCGCGTCATCCACCAAAATACCAACGACCAATGCAAGCGAGGTTAAGGTGACCATGTTCAGCGTAAAGCCAAACAAGTAAATCCCTAAGAAAGCAGGCAGGATCGATAGAGGAAGTGCCGCAGCCGAAACGATTGTCGCGCGCCAGTCTCTTAAGAAATACCAAACCACCAGAACAGCCAAAATCGCACCTTCATACAGAAGGTGCATGGACCCGTTAAAGTTTTCCTCTGTTGCTGCCACATTATTAATTTGCTCAGAGAACTCAATATCGCGGTGTTTGAGCACGAGCGCTGCAATCACCTCATGCACAGCCTTGGCGAGAGATACCTCGTTCGCGCCCTTGCTGCGCATGATCTCAAAGGCGACTACAGGCTTGCCATTCACTAAGGCGATCGAGCGGCGTTCCGCGGTTGCATCCTCAATCTTGGCAAGCTGGCCGAGCCGAACGCGACGACCATCCGCCAAAGAAATATCTAAATCTGCTAACTCCGCCGCAGTCGTCGCAGTGGCAATGGTGCGCACGGACTGCTCGGCGCCACCAATATCCCCTCGTCCACCTGGAGACTCCTGTTGCACTAACTTGAGGCGACGCGAGATATCAGATGCGGTCACGCCTAAAGCTGCCATTTTTAAGGGATCCAATTCGATGCGGATCTCTCGGTTTAGGCCACCAATGCGCTTCACCCGGCCCACCCCATTGACGGTCAACAAGTTTTTCGTCACGGTGTTGTCGATAAACCAAGCCAAGCCTTCTTGATCAAGACGCGTCGACGTCAAGGCATAGGTCATTAATGGGCGGCCCGCTGTCGTCGTGCGCAACACGCTTGGCTCTTTCACGTCAGCAGGCAAGTCCGCACGCACACGCGTCACCGCATCACGCACATCATTGACGGCCTCCATGACATCCTTCTCGAGATTGAACTCGACCGTGATGACGACCGTGCCTTCCAATATTTTGGTGTAAAGGTTTTTAATGCCTTGCAACGTTGCGATCGAATTTTCAATCTTGCGTGCAACTTCTGTCTCAAGCGTCGCAGGGGCGGCGCCGGGCAGACTCGCTTCGACTGTCACCATCGGCAATTCAATATCGGGGAAGTCCTGAACACCAATCGCCCGAAACGACAACACACCCGCGATCGAGAGCAGGATGAACAGCAGAATTGCTGGAATTGGATGACGAATCGAAAAAGCGGAAAAATTCATTAGGGTGCCTACTTCGCTTCAGGCGTCGCGGGTGATGGGGTCGAATCGATGGCAATTAAATCGTCATTATTCAGGAAGCCCGCTCCGGATTCTGCGATGCTCTCATTGTCCTCAATGCCCTTGAGAATCTCAACGCGCGCACCCAGTCGACGCCCAATCTCAACGCGCACTTGTGAAACACGCGCGGCATCTCGAACCTTAAACACGTAACTGAAGCCATCACGCATGACGACCGACTCTTGCGGCAACGTCATGACCCGTGTGTCACCCAACTCAAACTCCCCAGTGGCAAACATCCCGGCACGCACGACCGGCACGTCTGTTTCGATTGTGGGAAGGTCGACATACACAACAGCTGTACGCGCTTGCAGATCCACTGTTGGACCAATCACGCGGACTTTACCTAACAGCGGAGTTGCTTCTTTGTCTAAGCTCGCAGGGCGGACTCGAACCGACATTCCAACTTTAATTCGACTCAACTCTTCGGACACGACATCTGCGCGCCACTCGAGTCTGCGCTGTCGCACCATCTTGAATAGCTCGGTTCCGACTGGAACCACAGCACCCACGCTTATCTGTCGAGCCGAGATCACGCCATCATCGGGTGCACGAACCTCTGCAAATTGCAGGCGCAGATTTTGTACTTGCACTTGCGCACGAACAGCCTCAAGTCTTGCTTTAGCTGTTTGCTCTGCGGTCAAATATTGACTGATTTGCTGGGCGGACAACGCACCAGAATTTTTCAAACTACGTGCGCGCCCAGCATTAGCTTGTGCTTCGGCTAACGCGGCGGCGGCTTCTGCTTCTTGCGCCTTTTGCACCGCTAAATCGGCCAATACCGTGTCAGTTGCGAACATCGCCAACACTTGATCACGCTTGACCACGTCTCCGACATTGACCCTTACCTCAGCAACGCGCAAGCCACCCACCTGAGCCCCGATCGAGGCCTCTTGCCAGGCAGCAATATTGCCATTGGCCCGAATTGTTGCGGGCGTCGATACCCACTGAGGCTTCACAACTGAGATTGTCAACGCTGGACGCGCTGTCGCAGGTGTAGTCTGCGCGATAGCGATCTCCGCTTGTATGCACAGCAGACTTAACAGGCTTGTCGCCAAACCTTTACTCATCAATTGTGTCCACTTCATGGTTGAGCCTTCGTTTTTAATATGTCGGCGGGTTTCGCCTTAGCGGTCCGCATCGTTTCAAGCGACTCGGATGCGGTCCAACCGCCTCCCACTGCCCGGTAAAGAGCAATGAACGCATTGACCTTCTCGCGGCGCACTGTGGCCAAAATATTATCGGCATTGAATGAAAGTCTTCTGGTTTCTTCGAGATCGAGGATGCTTGCCAAACCGAAGTTATAGCGCTCCTGCATCGCGCGCAACGAGGCGTGATAGCCTTTGGATGCCTTCAGGGATTCTTTTTCACGTGTCCCTAGACTATTTAATCGAACCAGTGCCTCTTCTACTTCGCGTACCGCGCGTCTCGCTTGAGTACGATAATTATTTGCCGCGACGTCATAAGCGGTGATCGCGGTGTCAACGTTTGCCGCACGTCGACCCGCATCAAATATTGGGAGAGTCAGTGAAGGACCAATCGACCAGGACGTCGCATTGATTAAGCCTGCGCTGGTCTCAAACCCGAGAGGACCGATATTGCCCAACAGCGAAAGCCTTGGATACCGCTCAGCCTCACGCACGCCGATATCTGCGCTTGCAGCCGCTACGTCTCTCTCCGCCGCTGCAAGATCAGGCCGCTGCGAGAGCACTTGCGCAGGGATTTGTTTAAGCATCGGCATGGCGGGTACCGGTAGTTTGGCACTGTTCTTTGCTAACTTAGCGCGCAGCTCCGCTTCGGGTAGACCCGTTACAGCGACAAGTGCTTTAACTAGAATGTCGCAATCGGCCGCTTGGGCCGCAACGCGACTCTGACCTTCGGCTGCGCTTGCACTCGCCAAGGCAAACGTCGCGGGCGATTGAAATCCTGCCTGCGAGAGTTTTTGCGTCAGCGCTGCGGTTTGCAGACGCGACTTCACATCAGAACGTGCAATAGCGACGAGCTGTTCACAACCACGAAAGTTTGTATACATATTGGCCACATCAGCCGCAACGGAAATCCTGGCCTCATGCCAATTGGCGACCTGCGCCTCGAACCGTGCCTGCGCTGCTTGGCTTGCGCGAGCCAGCCCGCCGAACAAATCAATCTCCCAACCCAGTTGAAGCTGAGCTTGCGCGGTCGTCGCAACAATAATCGGGCCGCCCAACTGGAATGTCCCGCGCGTCGCCGTTGCAGCCGCATTCAGGTTCGGCACGGCAGCAGCGTTTGTAGTCACCAGTACGGCGCGCGCTTGCGCAATACGCAACGCTGCCGCAGCCATGGTCTGGCTTTGCTGTTGAGCCGAATCAATGAGTTCAAGCAGCACAGCGTCATTGAATTGCGCCCACCAGTTTCCAAGCGCGACCATGTTGCCGCCATGGGGCAGATTTTGTTGCCAATTCACTGGCTCAGCCGGCACTGTTGTGCTCTGCGCTCGGTCGTAATCAGGCCCAACTGTGATGCAGCCAGACATGACAAACACAAGAAAGACTGCACTCAGTCTTAACACCCAAATCACCATTTAAAAAAAAGAGTATTGACTGCTAAGCAATACTATGCGTGCGGTGCAATAACCAGCCGTTGGCAAAGTGCTCTAGGATAACAAAATGTGTCGTCCATGACTAAAAAAATCGACGCAAAACCACGCAAATAATCTGCCATAAGCTTGCCGATGATCGTTGTGGAGGACTGTCTATGTCAGCCTAAACAGTGGGTTCAGGCATCGCGGGTGGTTTAGCAAACCAGAATAAGGCGGTTCCTGCGCCAGCAATTAACGCAAGCACCGTAAAGCCCAAGCGATAGTTACCCGTGGCATCACCCATGATGCCCGCGAGTAATGGGCCTGAGATCTGACCAAAGGCCGTGATCAACGCAGACAAACCAAGAATCATGCCAATTGATTTACGTCCAAAATAGTCTGCGCGAATCGCTTGCATGAAGGGCCCGCGAATGCCCCAGGCTAAGCCGTGGAAAACGGCAAACAACACCAACATCACTGGTCCAAAGGCATACGTCAGCATCAACATGCCCACCATGTGCATCATCATGCATACGGCGGCGACGCGGTTTTTCTGTAACTTGTCGCCCAGTACACCGCCAAGCAACACACCGATGACCTGGAAACCAGTCATCAGCGTGATGTAAAACGAGGCTTGTGCAATGGTGTAGTCCAACGAAATACGCATGTGATTGATGGCGTGCGTATTGACGGCTGTCACAATAATCAACGCCACACCATGCCCGGCTGACAGCAACCAAAACGCTTTTGTGCGAAGCGCTTGACGCGGCGTGAACTCCGGCTCTGGTTTAGATTCAATCGCGCCCGACACATCGATTGTTCCTCGCACAACACCCAGTCCATCAACAGTCTCGCCAAAATCCTCGGGGCGACGACGAAACACGCAAGCTAAGGGGTAGCCCACCAGAATCACGAAAACGCCACAGGTAAATGCTGTCTCGCGCCAGCCGAACGTTTCGATACTCCAGGCAACGATAGGCACCAACGTGCCACCTAGTGCCAAGCCCAGCCCAACCATTGACAACGCACGTGCGCGTTTTTTTTCGAACCACTGAATCACACCTACGTTCAGTGGGAAATATCCCGCCATGGAAGAGCCAATTGCAATGACCACCGCGGCCCCATAAAAACCCATCAACGTATCGATTTGGCTGAGCAGAATAAACCCGAGCCCAAACACGACGACCCCGACCTTAATCACACCGCGCGAGCCAAATTTATCGAGAAACCAACCAAGGAGCGGGCCAATCACGGCGGCTTCCATGGACATAAGTGCCGAGGCCCCTGAGACCGAGGTCTTACTCCACCCTTTATCTTGAATCAGAACAGCGATGTACGCGCCGAAGGCCTGGTGCAGCATCATGGACTGCATGAACTGCAGCGATGCTGCAGCGAATACCATTTTCCAGCCGTAAAAAATTTTCATCTGACTCTGAGTGTTGTGTCGAACCTAGTATCAACCCTAACATAAAGATCTTTCTCTTGCAGTCTGACAAGCAATGCCACCTACGCTGCAGCGCAGCATTTGATTGCCGTGTTGTATACCTGCACAGTGCCTAGACTTGGTACTCTACAGGTTCCGAATTTTTCAACCTATTAACAACTTGAGGTCATTGTGGCTAAAGCTTATTGGATCAGTGCCTACCGTTCCATCTCCAACCCCGAGGCGCTTGCCGCCTACGCCAAGCTGGCCGGCCCAGCACTCACTGCTGCGGGTGGCAAATTCTTAGCGCGCAACGAAGCTGCAGCAGTCAAAGAAGACGGCGTAAAGCAGCGAACGGTATTACTTGAATTTGAGAGCGTAGAAGCCGCTCTTGCAGCCTACAACAGCCCCGGCTACCAAGAGGCGATTCGCGCGCTCGGGACTGGCTCGGTTGAGCGCGATATCCGTATCGTTGAAGGCGTGTAAGTAAACCGATTACCCATGTCGGTTCGCAGGCGCGCCGACCTGCCATAGGCGGTCGCGCCACTTCCAGGCCACACTCACCGTGGCTGCTATACCAAGCGTCGTATACAAGACCGTCGTCCAAACGAAACCAATCGAAGAGATCAACGGTCCAGAAATGAGTAAGCCGAGCGGCAAGCCCCAGATCGCCAAGACACGCAGGCCCATGATTCGGCCTCGAAACTTAGGGTCGGTTGAACGCAGCATCACGGCGGCCAACGGTGTCATGCACATGCTTTGAGCAAAGCCCGCACAGAGCAAGATCACCACACCGGAACTAAAGGACGTGAGTGGTGCAAAAATTAAAAGCAGCCCAAACCAGCAAACAGTCGCGATAAACATTGCGCGGGCTGTTCCTAGGGAAAAAATATTTGTTCCCAGAACGAGAGACCCCAACAACGCACCGATTGAAAAACTAGCGCTCAACAATCCAAGCCCGGTTTGGTCGACTTCGTAAATTGTCCGTGCGATGTAAGGCAACAGTCCTAATGAGAAGGGAAAGGCCAAAAGGTTGATCAAAAAGGCAATCGCGATCGGCCCAAGTAATTCCGGCTTACCCCACGCATAGACGAACGCCTCTTTTAAATCGCTTAGGGGTGCCATCGATGCAGAGGGCCCCGTATGCTGAACACGACCAGCCACCCCGCGCGAAAAAATGAAACTAACGATATACAGAAGCGTAATGACAACGTACGCAGGCACCAAGCCAAATTGCGCAAATACGCTTGCTCCTGCAAGTGCGCCCGCAATACGCGCCGAATCAGAGGTCATGCGTGATAGGCCAAGCGCTGCAGTCATCTGGTCAGCAGGCTGGGTCTGACCAATCAAAGCGTAACGCATCATCATGTCAGAGGGGCGTACAACACCAACGATCGTAGCCAGGACGATCACAAGGATTGGTGAGAGTAAGTCAAAGAGGCCTAGTAACGCGATAGACATCGCAAGCACCGCATACAAGCCTCGCGTCACCATGAATAGATTGCGATAGCCAAACCGATCGCCCGCAATTCCAAAAAAAGGACTGATTAAAGATCCGCTGTATTGCAACGCACCGTAAACAACGAGCATCAGCACCGAGTTCGACTCTACTAGTACATACCATCCAAGAACCAAGATCTCCATTTCAAATGCCCAAGAGGCAAAGAGATCTGCTGGCCACTGATAACGAAAGCTGCGCACCTGAAAAGGGACACGTGAGGACTGTACGATTTTAGAGATTGCGGTCAGCATAGATTCCGGAAAAGTTGTTTAGCTGAGTTCTTACGCAGCCATCACTCTAACCGCAAAACACGATAAGATGCGCAGCAACAGGGAGACATACATGAAGATATTAATTCTTGGCGCAGGTGGGGTTGGCGGTTATTTTGGGGCACGACTGATTCAAGCCGGTGCCGACGTGACCTACCTTCTACGAGATACGCGTCACGCAAAGATTCAGGCCGAGGGGCTAAAGGTCGAAACCCCTAAAGAATCATTTACCATCCAACCCAAATCTGTTACCCGGGATCAACTCAAGCCCGAGTACGACCTGATTATTCTCGCGCCCAAGGCTTTTGATTTTGACGACGCACTCGAGTCCCTTAGCGGTGCAAGCAGCAAGGGAGTCTTACTGCCCTTTTTAAACGGCATGAGCCACATCCAGCATCTGGACGAAAAGTTTGGTCGAGACCGCGTCATGGGTGGCGTTGCGCACATTGCAGCAACCATCACCTCAAACGGTGCAGTCAAACAATTGACTGACCTGCATGCACTAACCGTTGGTCACCGCTCTGCTGCTCATGAAGCGCTCGCACGCGAATTTTTCGCTCTATGCGAAAAAGCAAGCTTCGATAAGACCTACAGCGAAAATATCGAACAATCTCTCTGGGATAAGTGGGTATTTTTGGCGACACTGGCTGGCATGACCACGCTCTGCCGCGGACACGTCGGAAAAATTGCGGCCGCGCCCTGGGGTAAGGAAGTGATGACCGCTTTTTATGCAGAGTCCTGCGCAATCGCACAAGCCCATGGATTTCCGACCAAAGCGACTGCTCAGCAAAAAGCACTCGACATGCTGACAAAAGTGGGATCCAGCTTTGCGGCGTCTATGTTGCGCGATCTGGTGCAAGGTAACCAGACAGAACACGAACATATTTTGGGCGCCATGATCGATCGTGGCGTTGAAAAAAACGTGCCGTGTATTCTTTTAAAGACAGCACACACACATATGGTGGCCGAGCAAACCAAATAGTACGTGTGGTGAGTTAGCGGGAAAGTGCCAGCCTGATGCCAAAACCAAGGAGGCAAAGGCCGGCTACTTTTTCGAGCAAATAGCCCACTTTAGGATTCGTGCGCAACCGCTCCGCAAGGAAAAAGGTCAACAAAGTCGCACCTAATCCGTATATAAATGTCAGCACTGCAATTGTGCCGGCTAAAAATCCAAAGCTAATGAGCCCTCTATGGTGAACCGGATCCACAAACAAGGGAAAGAAAGCCATATAAAACACGATGGCTTTAGGATTAAGAATCGTAATCAATAGAGCCTGGCGCATGTAGTGATACGGCTTGATATTCAGGATGGGAGCGGCGCCCGGCTTGGCGAGCAACATGCGCATTCCCAACCATGCTAGATAGAGTGCGCCGAGCCACTGCACAGCCTCAAACGCAGCGGGATAGGCCGTCAAAATCGCAGCCACTCCTGCTACGGCTAACCATAACAAAACTTGATCGCCAAGGATCACACCCATCGTGGCGCCTAATCCACCAGAGATACCGCCTTTACTCGTCGACGTCACCAACGCCAAATTGCCCGGACCGGGAATCAACAAAAATATTGTGAAGGTAACAACAAAAGCACCGTAGTCAGTCACGCCAAACAACATATCGGCCTCGATGATTAATGCTTATGTTCCGCACTTTGATTCGTACCTGCCGGGTTATAGGTCGGTGGTTTGATTTCAAAGTCGATCTTTACTTCGCCCGCCTTTTCAAAGCGTAACGTCACTGGAACAATTTCACCCGCCTTGAACGGTGCGTTCAAGCCTATGAACATAATATGAAAGCCGCCGGGCGCGAGCGTGGCGCCCGCACCTGCGGGTACCTCAATACCCTGCACTTGCCGCATCTTTGCGACGCCGTTTTCATTAATGATTGTGTGCAACTCGACACGTCCAACATTTGCCGTCGTTGCCGAAATCAAACGATCAGTCTGGCCGCCTTTATTCTGAATCTGCACATAACCCGCACCATTTTTTTGGCCAGGGGCACTCGCGCGCACCCACGGCGCATCGAAAGCCAATCTCGCACTCGACGCATTTTGTGCCCCTGCCGAGCTAGCGAGCAAAACTCCGATCACGACCGCGACAGAACTAAACAACTTCTTCATTTTTTATCATCCGAAAAATGGCGTATTAACCTTTGAGCGCTCAAATTTTATCTGAAGATCAAGTAAACGCTCTAAACTGCACAGCAGGTAAGAATGAGCAATGTCAGATAAAACTTCACAATCTGGGACAAGTCACGATTCGCTTGATCATGAAGGATCGGGAATTTGCGCGCCCGTACGTTTAACGCATGCCATACCGCGTCAACGTTATGGCTGGCCTGCCACGATCATTGTCCTCGCACACGCCCTTCTGCTTGGGGTATTTCTGATGCGCTTTGACTTTTTGTCAGACGGCCCCGCACCATCAAGGCCCGAAACTCTCGACATCATCGTCGTTGATCTTTCAGGGCATAGAGACACCACACCGCCCGCAGAGCCCGTTGCAGAACCCACCCTCACGAGCCCACCTCAACCAGCTCCTCTCACCCTTCCCTCCGCATCGCAACCGATTCAAGAGGTGTCCACTATTCCGGTCGAGTCCACCACACAACCAGTCCTGGAGACACTCCCGGCTAACATAGAGACGCCAACTACGGCACCTACCGAATCCTCTGTACGCTCAGAAACACCCGCTCCTGAAAGCGCACCCACACCAAAAGCTGAACCACCCGTACCGCCTGCACCCGTACCGCCTGCACCTGCACCCGCACCTGCACCAAAGACCGCCGCAGCGGTAGTCAGCAAAAACACGCCAGCAACGTCATCTTCAGCGACCAAAGGTGCACCTCAGCAACCCGCTGTCACCCAAAATAGAGACGCTGAGTCACAAACGACCTCGCCACGCCTCGATCCAGCATATCTGCACAATCCCGCCCCTAATTACCCAGCGCTATCAAAGCGCAACAGGGAGAGCGGAACAGTTTTATTACTCGTTAAAGTCGACCCAGATGGTAGCGCCGCAGCTGTCACCTTGCATAAGTCAAGCGGCTATGACAGGCTAGACCAAGCAGCTATACAAGCAGTCTCCCGATGGAGATTTGTTCCCGGGATGCGGGGACAAACCGCCATCAGCGCGACTGTGATCGTTCCAATCAGTTTTAAACAACCGTAGCGATCAATACAAACTTATTTTTTACAACAGCTACCGCTGTTCGCGCCCGAACCAGATCCGCACGAATTTACGCCGACCAAAGGGTACAACGGGCAAAAGCGGAATAAGCCTGTTGCTAACGGCACGACTCCGATCCAACCCCATACGCCAACCGTTCCTGTCGCAGCCAACCCGATCAGCGCTAAACCAGCCACAATACGTAGGACGCGATCGGTACCACCAACGTTGCATTTCATGATGAACATCCTTTTTGATTGAAAAGTTTTACAGCGCGTTCAAGGGAATCTTGACGTAGGATTTCCCGTTGGACTCAGGTGGCGGCAAATTACCCGCACGAATATTTATTTGCACCGCTGGAAGAATCAACACCGGCATTTCGAGTGTTGCATCGCGTTTGGTTCTCATTGCCACGAATTGCTCTTGCGTCACACCATCATGTAAATGTATGTTCTTTGCACGTTGCTCCGCGACAGTGGTTTCGAATTGGATTGGGCGGTTATTGGGCGGATAGTCATGGCACATGAACAAGCGCGTTTCTGGCGGCAAACTCAAAATCTTTTTGCTCGAGGCATACAGCATGCGCGCATCGCCACCCGGAAAATCGCAACGCGCAGACCCCACATCTGGCATGAACATCGTATCGCCAACAAAGACCGCATCACCAAACTGATATGCCATGCAGGCTGGCGTGTGACCTGGCACAAACAAAGCGCGCCCTGTTAACGTACCGATAAGAATGACCTCCTCTTCGGCGAAGAGGTGGTCGAATTGTGTACCGTCTTGCTTGAACTCTGGCTCAAGATTGAAGATGCCAGCGAAAACTTTTTGCACTGTCGTAATCTTTGCACCAATACCGATCTTTCCACCCAACTGCTCTTTAAGATAGGGCGCAGCAGACAAATGATCCGCATGGGCATGCGTTTCAAGTATCCATTCCACTTTCAACTGATTTGCGCGCACAAAGTCGATAACTTTATCTGCGGAGGTATGCTTAGTCCGTCCCGACTTGGGGTTGTAGTCCAGGACCGAGTCAATAATCGCACAAGCCGAGCCAGGTGCATCGTACACAACATAGGTCACAGTCCAGGTTGCTGGGTCAAAAATTCCATGAACAGTGGGTTTCTTTTCTGCGGCAGACATTTGTTACTCCAGTAGTGACTCGTAATGATAATATTATATTTACAAATAGATTATATGTAAATATAATACTTGCTTGATTATTATCAACAGAACGCTCAATACACATGTCTACGCTTACCCCCACCCTCGAGCTAGAAGCAATGCAGGCATCCGCCGGCGAGGCCTGCCGCCTGATGAAGGTGCTCACGAACCCGGACCGCCTCATGATCCTGTGTCAACTCACACAAGAAGAAAAGTGCGTCAGCGAACTACAGGAGTCATTGGGTATTGTCCAACCAACACTTTCACAGCAGTTGACCGTATTACGTAACGAAGAAATAGTCACGACCCGCCGGGATGGGAAGAATATCTACTATCGATTCACCAGCCCCCAAGCACTAGCCGTGATGGAAGTCCTTTATTCTCAATTTTGTAAAAAAGCTAAGGTAAAAAAATCATGATGATCGACTGGCCACACTTCACTCCATGGAGTGCCATTTCGGGCGGCGTTTTATTAGGCATTGCATCGGCGCTCTTCATTCTTGCCAATGGTCGCATTCTTGGTATAAGCGGGATTGTCGGGGGCTTGCTTCCTCCAAAACTCGGTGACACGGGCTGGCGTATAGCCTTCCTGGCAGGCATGTTTGCAGCACCCTGGGTATTTTTAAGTCTTGCTCCTGCAGACTTTATCTCCGTTCCACGCATCCAAGCCAACACGGTCACTACCGTCCTTGCAGGACTACTCGTCGGTATCGGCACGCGCTATGCGTCTGGATGCACCAGCGGTCACGGCGTATGTGGTCTCTCGCGACTATCACCGCGGTCGTTGGTCGCCACGCTCAGCTTTATGGGTGCAGGATTCGGCACTGTTCTCGTTGTTCGTCACTTCCTATAAGGGGCTCGTCATGCATCGATTCGTCGAGTTTTTAGTTGGACTCCTATTTGGCCTTGGTCTCATCCTGTCGGGTATGACAGACCCCGGAAAAGTGCTTGGATTTCTGGACCTGTTTGGCGCCTGGGACCCATCACTCGCTTTCGTGATGATGGGTGCGATTGCTGTCGGATTTTTCGCGTTTGCGATTGCAAAGAAGCGCACAACAACGATGTTGGGTGGAGCGCTGCATTTACCCAAAGCGAGCCACATCGACAAGCGCCTCGTCATTGGCAGCACTGTCTTCGGTATTGGTTGGGGCTTAGCCGGGTTCTGCCCAGGCCCCGCACTTGTATCCATGGCATCGGGGCAGATACAGGCTCTTTGGTTTGTGGCAGCAATGCTTGTTGGCATGGTGGCATTCGCGGCGCTTGAACGCAAACGATGAGAGTTTCCCTGCCACGGCTTCCGATCCTTGAATGGGTCCGCACATACAACCACAGCACCTTCTCGAGTGATCTGCTCGCTGCGCTGATCGTCACCCTTATGCTGATTCCGCAAAGCCTCGCTTACGCGATGCTTGCGGGATTGCCGCCTGAGGTTGGTCTTTATGCGAGCATCGCGCCGCTTGTCTTGTATATGTTCTTAGGAACTAGCCGAGTTTTGGCTGTGGGGCCGGTCGCCGTTGTTTCGCTCATGACTGCGGCGGCAATAGGCGAACACGCAGCACTTGGCACCCATGTCTATTGGCAAGTCGCAATAACGCTCGCGTTTTTATCCGGAGCGATGTTGTTAGTCATGGGCTTTCTGCGACTGGGATTTCTCGCAAATTTCTTAAGCCACTCGGTCGTGTCGGCCTTTATCACCGCCTCTGCCCTACTCATTACCGCCAATCAGTTCAAAACAATTCTAGGAATTCGCGCAGAGGGTGATAATTTTTTTGTACTAACAAAAAACATACTTGTACAAGCGTCTAGTTCACATACGTTAACGGTTGCCCTGGGCATGACCACAGTTGGCTTCCTATTTCTGACCCGCAAATATCTCAAAGCGCGCCTCATCAAACTGGGGCTCCCCTCAGCTATCGCTGACATTATCGGGAAGGCTTGTCCGGTGATTGCTATCGGCGTCACGACTGGAATGACTTGGGGTCTAAACTGGGAAGCCGCAGGCGTGAAGGTCGTTGGTTTCGTTCCACAAAACTTACCGCCTCTTACGACGCCGCTTTGGGATCTAGAACTCTGGTCTGCCCTGTTTGTGCCTGCCCTGCTCATCAGCGTCGTAGGCTTCGTTGAGTCGGTCTCGGTGGGCCAGACACTCGCCGCACGCAAACGCCAACGGATCGAGCCCAATCAGGAATTGGTCGCGCTCGGCGCGTGCAACCTCTCTGCATCCTTCACTGGGGGATTCCCCGTCACAGGAGGCTTTGCCCGCTCAGTGGTGAATGCAGATAGCGGTGCACGCACTCCAGCAGCTGGCTTTATGACTGCGATCGGTATCGCGCTGACTTCACTCCTGCTGACGCCAGTCCTATTCTACCTACCCCATGCAACGCTCGCTGCAACCATCGTGGTTGCGGTCTTGTCTCTTGTTGATCTTCAGATGTTTCGGCACACGTGGCACTTTGCCCGCTCCGATTTTTATGCGGCAGCAGCAACGTTAATTGGCACACTCACAATGGGTGTTGAGACAGGCCTCATCATCGGCGTCTCGTTATCGATCGCACTGCATCTTTACAGGACGAGCCAACCTCATATCGCGGAAGTAGGACTGGTGCCAGGCACCGAACACTTTAGAAATGTCACGCGTCACAAGGTCATCACAAGCGAAACAGTGCTCTGTCTACGAATTGATGAAAGTCTATATTTTGCGAACACACGCAATATTGAAGACCGCCTGAACGCCGAAGTGGCGTCCCATCCCGCACTGCAACATGTGGTCTTGCAATGTTCAGCGGTAAACGATGTCGACGCCAGCGCCCTGGAAAGCCTGGAGACCATAGAAAAGCGTTTGAAAGACGCTGGCATTGCGTTGCATCTGTCTGAAGTCAAGGGTCCAGTGATGGATCGGCTCGCAAAATCAGATTTTTTAAAAAATCTGAGCGGGCAAGTTTTCCTAACTAATTATCGTGCACTGCAGCATCTTGACCCTGCCACTTTAGCGCGCGCCACCGTGCTTTAATCACCGCATGCAAAATACACCGAAACTCTTCAATAAAAATCTGGTGCTGTTGATTTTGTGTCAAGGCATCTTTCTCGTTAACAACATCACATTCGTCGCGATCAATGGTCTAGTCGGACTGAGCTTGAGCCGTGTCGCTTGGATGGCGACACTTCCTATCATGGGATATGTTGTAGGCGGAGCTCTATCGACCTCTATTGTGGCCCGTGCACAGAAGCGCTTCGGCCGTCAAAAATCTTTTCAACTGGGTCTACTCGTTGCGATCGTCTCATCGTTGATCTGCGCTTACGCTGCCTATTCCAAAAATTTTTGGCTGTTAGTGTTTGGGACCTTTGTCGCCGGCTACTACAGTGCTAACGGTCAGCTCTACCGCTTTGCTGCCGCGGAACTCACGGACGTCAGCCTCAGAGAAAAGGCAATTTCTTGGGTACTGGCCGGCGGCATCATCGGCGCCGTCGTTGGCCCTAACCTGGCTAACTACACGAAAGATTCCTTTGATACGCCATTTTTGGGTGCATATCTCATTTTGACTGTTGCAGGTTTTCTTGGCCTGCTCGTGATGCACTTCATTGAGTTCCCAAAAGTATCGGCCGCAGAAAAAAAGGCAGCAGGGACTGGTCGCACTGCTTGGGAATTGCTGAAGCAACCCGTCTTTCTTGTTGCGGCAATAAGCTCGGCGCTTGGTTACGGCGTGATGAACTTGCTGATGGCCGCCACGCCCCTGGCAATGAAGGTCTGTGGCTTACCGTTTTCCGATGCCGCCTTTGTGCTTGAGTGGCACGTCATTGGCATGTTTGCACCAGGTTTTTTTACCGGCTCTTTAATTAAAAAATATGGCACAAGCAAAATCATGTGGCTTGGTATATTTTTAAATTTCGTCTGTATTTTGATCGCGCTGTCTGGCGTGGATGTGATGCACTTTATGTTGGCATCCTTCATCCTCGGTGTAGGTTGGAACTTCCTGTTCACCAGCGCAACAAACCTCGCGATGACCGCCTATAGACTCGAAGAAAAAGACCGCGCTCAAGGCGTGATCAATTTCTTTGTTTTCACCACGATGGCCGTCACTTCGTTTAGCTCAGGCGCACTTGTCACAACATCAGGCTGGGACATTTTGAACCTTGGCTCATTGTTCCCCGTTGTTTTAATGGGTGTCGCACTGCTTTGGTTACGCTACAAAGACGCCCAAGCGAAAAGCAGATCGGCAGCCGTTTGAGCTCTTAACGGTTGCGCTGGGCCGCGAGCCCTGCACCAAACAAAATGCAGAGACTCGCAATCATTGAACTAAACGCCAAGGTCGACATACCCGTTAGACCTTGACCGATCGAGCAACCCAATCCTAACGCACCACCGACTCCCATCAAAATGCCACCGAGCACATAGCGTCTCATCTCGCGTGGGGTAGAAAACCCCTGGAGCTGTAAGGTACCCCGCAAAGCGGCAATCACAAAGGACCCGAGTAACACGCCACAAATCACGGCTACCGGAAAACCGAACCGCATACCCGTTGCAATCATTAGGTACTGAATGGTCTCGCCAATCGGTGCGATAAACGTCAACGACACCAAGGCGGTGGGCTCGAACTCATCGGCAGCAAGCCAACCCGTCGCGAACCACCCAGCCACCACCAGCAAACCCACACCAAGACCACCGAAGAAGTCTTTCGCGCTGCGCACAATCATGCCGCGATAGAAAACAAACCAAGCTAAGGTCGCGAGCAATAGGCCAACAAGAATACGGTTCGAGAGAGACGACCACTCGTACAGGCCACCCAGAGGAATACTTGTGGCCTGGGCAAGCATTGTTCTTAGAGGACCTAACACCCCTGACAGAGTCGCGTAGGCTGATATCCCAAGACAAAGCAATACGACCAACGAACGCAAATTACCCTGCGCCAATAACACGACGGTACGAGCACCGCAACCGTTCGCGAGCATCATGCCGTAGCCGAACATCGTCGCACCC
>CAMCWG010000027.1 GCA_945882005.1 Bordetella parapertussis | reverse complement strand
TGCTGCAGACATAGCCAAGGCGTCGGGACTTCCGTGACAACGCCGATTTTTTGTCCAACCAAGTCAGACAAGCGGAACTCTTTTTCACGTGGTGGCCCAACAAGAAAGAACGGATCTTTTCCAACGACCTCACAGAAGGCAACCAACGCATTGTCTGAGTCAGCTTCTTGATCGCGTTGCTTAATTACCCTGAGCGGCCCACCCCACACCACGTCAAGCTTCCCTGCGATCATGTCGGCAATTCCGCTGCCAGGCGACGGGGAGTCGATTAGTTCTATTTCGATGCCCTCCTGCTTAAATAGCCCCAATGCATGCGTGGCATAAAAAGGAGCATAAAAAACAGCTCGGAAGTTTTCAGCTAATTTTATTTTCATAGATTTTCCGCAAGGGTGAGGCTACCATCTACTCAATTACATCACTGTTTCGCTGCTTTTGGAGCATGGCTACTATGTTGAAGTCTCATGATCGGTATGACTATTCGGCCATTTCAAATCGACCAGACTACAGCTGGCCGAACGGTAAACGGCTAGCCATCCACTTTAGCCTAAACGTTGAACACTTTGCTTTCGGCGAGGGCATGGGCAACGACTATGCAGTCCCTCATCCACAACCGAATTCCCGCAGCTTTGCTTGGCGTGATTACGGCAACCGCGTCGGTGCCTGGCGGCTTCTTGAACTCGCCAATGATTTGGACTTTCCCTACGCCCTTTTAGTTAATACCGAGCTTTACGACTACTGCCCAGAGATGATCGCGGCATTTAGCAAGCGTGGCGATGAAATCGTCGGACATGGACGTACCAATGCTGAACGACAGGTCGACATGTCGCTCGAGCAAGAACGCGCCTGCATTCGCGAAGCAGCACAAACTATCTTTAAACATGAAGGCGTGGCGCCGAAGGGATGGCTTGCCCCCTACATTTCCCAGACCTACGATTCACCCGATCTGCTTAGGGAGCAGGGGTTTAAATACATGATGGACTGGCCACTAGACGATCAACCAGTCTGGTTTCGCACCAAACATGGGCGAATTCTTGCGATTCCGTATTCGCACGACCTGAACGACTCGATCGAGTGCGTATCTCGGCGAACACCGGCTCAACTGTTTTGTGAGAACCTCATTGATCAGTTTGATGAGATGCTCGAAGAATCGGTCAAACGTCCACTGGTCATGAGTATCGTTTTACACAGTTTTATTCTTGGGCAGCCGTACCGCCTTCGACAATTACGCGGTGTGATGCAACATATTCTGTCACACCGGGACCAGATCTGGCTCGCCCGCCCCGGCGAGATCTATGACCACATTAATAGTCTGCCTGACGGGGTTGTTCCCGGCAGCACTGTGAAGTAAGCTGGTTTTTTGTTATATCGCTATCAAACTGTCACAACCTGGATATTTATGATGCCTGCCCGCAAAACCTTCTCACAACTCGCCAGCCGTGCTCTCGCCATCGTGCTTCCACTCGCGTTCGCGAGCTTCGCAGCACACAGTCAGACCGGCTATCCAGACAAGCCCCTTACGATGGTTGTGACGGTGCCGCCAGGTGGCGCTGCAGACTTTGTCGCACGTACGATCGGCGAGGCGCTGTCTAAGCAGGTTGGACAGTCAGTCCTGATTGAAAACAAGGCGGGGGCAAGTGGAACGATTGCAACCGCATTCGTTGCCAAAGCCCCAGCAGACGGCTACACAATCTTGCAAGGTGCGATTTCAACCCACGGGATTGGCCCGCATTTCTACACAAAAACACCCTATGACCCCTTCAAAGACTTCATGTCCTTAGGCGTCGTCGCGGAGTTCTCACTGGTTCTGGCTGTCAATGCCAACCTACCCGTCAATAGTGTCCAGGATTTGATCAACCTTGCCAAAAAGAAGAATGGGCAGATGAGCTTTGCAACGCCCGGTGCTGGTAGCGCTCCCCACTTGACGGCAGAATTGTTCATGACCGAAGCTGGAATCAAAATGCTACACGTACCCTACAAAGGCTCAGCGCCAGCAGTGGTCGATGTAGCGAGCGGACAAGTTGATATCATGTTCGACGGCTTCCCTTCACTCATGCCACACATCAAGAGCGGCAAGCTGCGTGCCATTGCGGCTGTCAGTCCCAAGCGAAACAGCTTGGCACCTGACCTACCAACCTTCGCAGAACTTGGATTTCCAAAGATGATTTCTTCACTTTGGTATATGCCCATGGTGCCTGCCAAAACCCCGAAAGAGGTCGTCGATCGCCTCAATCAAGCTTTAATTAAATCGTTGAATGGCACTGAGGCACAGAAGCGCCTCGAGGCTGGAGGGGCACAGCTCGTTTTCGGCAAACCAGAAGACTCGCAAGCGTACATAAAAAAGGAATATGACCGTTGGGGTGTTGTGATTAAGAACGCTGGTATTTCTACAGCTAATTAAACACTTCGGCTATAAAAAAAGGCGTTTGACCATCGTGTCAAACGCCTTTTTTGTTATTCAGAATATTTAGATCACTTCAAACTTGAAGCGATTAACCTTAGCCATATTGGTACCCTCAATACGGATCAGGCTCGTCGAAGCTTTGCGCTCTGGTGAATGCAAATCCCCTTCGTTATAGACGTGTGCGACGCCGGGAACCAATTTGTAGCGCTTAGTGAACTTAACCTTACCGGGTTTTTCTGCCGTAGCAGCCTCGACTAACTCATAATCACACATTTCAGTCTCGCCGCGCGCCTGACCATAAATCGCCCAAGAATGTGCGTGATCATGGGGCGTTGAGTTTTTTGCACCAGGATAGTTATGCGCTACAACACAGAAACCCAATTCTGGATCTTCATAAATGATTTCACGCTCGCCTACATTTGCATGAAGGTGCTTCTCGATAAACTGCTTATCGAGCAAAATCTCTTTAAGTAACGCTGCGACCTGCTGTCGTCCCGCTGGGCCAGGATTGTTCTTCAAAAAGTTGTGACATTGACTCGTGAATTGTTCCAGCGTGTGACCCATGACGAAGCACTCCTTTAAAAGTATTAAAAAGCTGCGTTTTCATTCTACATCCTATTTTCTGGCCAACTTGTTCTGCCATTCCAAGGCTAGCAGCACCGTTTGATGATGGACCGCCACCGTTGTTTCAATATCTGTCCCATAGCCACCCGCCATACAGATTGCCAACGGGATCTGTCCTATGCGCGCATACTCAAAGACGAGTTCATCCCGTCGTCGCAGACCTGTTTGCGTCAGCTTTAAGCGACCTAAACGGTCTCCTTCATGTGGATCGGCGCCTGCTAAGAAAATGACAAAGTCGGCCGAGAAGCGGCGCTCAAGCTCCTTGAGTGCATGTTGCAGCGCATCAAGATAGGTGAGATCATCGCACCCGTCGGGAAGCGGAACATCTAAGTCGCTGGGCTCTTTTCGAAACGGAAAATTCTTGTCCCCATGCAAAGACAACGTAAATACGGTTGGATCATGGCGAAAAATCGCAGCCGTACCGTTTCCTTGGTGCACATCAAGATCAATAATTGCAACGTTGAGGTTGAACGCAGATTTCCGCTGAAGCACTCGCGCAGCAATTGCCGCATCATTAAAGACGCAAAAACCACTCCCCTTTTCACGGTAAGCGTGATGCGTCCCACCGGCAAGATTCACCCCAATGCCCAACTCAAGTGCCGAGCGACAGGCCGCAATCGTCGCTCCAACCGAGCGGCGAGAACGCTCGACCATAGCTGGGGTCCAGGGGAAGCCAATCTCACGCTGCTCCTTAGCATCGAGCGCGCCAGTAATTACCTTGGTGACATAAAGTGGATCATGTGCCAACAATAATTCGGTGTCTGTCGCTGCCGGCGCCTCGTGCAAGTGGATACCTGGCACACCAACTAATGCGTCGCGTAGCCTTCGATATTTAGACATCGGAAAGCGATGCCCGTCGGGAAGCGGGAGGACAAAGTGATCAGAGTAGTAGGCATGCATAACAAAATCACACTCAAGAGAACTTTATTTTATGGGTTAGGTACAGTAACTGGCACAATAACCCCTTCCTATCTTTAGCAAATAGCTTTGCCCCTAATAATGTCTCGATCATTCCTTGCGCTAGCGCTTTGTGCTGCATCACTGACGGCGTGCAGTTCGATCAAGATTGCGTACAACTATGCGCCAAACTATTTGTCGTATCGCCTAAACAACTACTTTAATCTTGATTCTCAGCAACAGCAGTTACTTGATGTCGAGTTGGTCGATTTCACAAACTGGCACAGTTCCACAGCGTTACCGCAATACAGCCAGACACTACAACGATGGTCCGCACGCTTAGACGAAAAAAAGTCTTTCACGCCAGAGGAAGTTGTCGTCATGTACCAACAAGTACAAGATGCCATCCTAGAGCTTAGCCTGCAGGCAGCAAAGCAGCTCGCACCCATTGCCGTCACGCTTAAGACCTCTCAGACTAATCAAATGCGCTCTCGCTTCGAAAGCGACAATAAGGACTATGCAGACGACTATTTAAAGAACCCAACAAGCGCGAGCACACGAAAAAAACATCACTCTCGCATGCTCAAACGCTATGAAGACTGGCTCGGATCTTTGACAGATCAACAAAAAACGAATCTGACCCAACTCGCAGACCGACGCGCCGTGACCTTTTCACTTTGGGCAAAAGAGCGAGAGCTTAGGCAGGCAGCACTGCTTGAAACGCTTAACGCGCAGAGAGAAAAAGATCCAGCGCAAGCCGAAGCGGCCCTGGCTCTTTACGCAAAAAGCCTGTCGGACTATCGCAACCCCAATCTCATCGGACAACAGGATTCGCTTAGAAGGGATTGGGCGCAGACCACTGCTGAAATTTTAAATAGTCTGACGCCCACACAGACACGCTATTTGAAAACTAAATTGCGTGATTACGCCGAGGACTTTGCGAGCCTCACACCTACCCGACTGGCACAATCGAATAAATAGTACGGGGTTCAAATCGCCTTAAACCGCGTCCACTTCACGAATGCCACTCCGGATAACGGTAAGAACAGTGCAAGCGCGACGCAGACCATTAATAATGGTCCAAGCTCACTGTAGTCAGCCGCCACTTTGACGATCCCGGTAACGGGATCACGCACCTCTCGTGTCACAACAAAAAACTCATTTAAGTACTTTGTCATTAGTTGGCTTGCTGACAAGGCAAGATTGGTAAAGGACGCCATCACCGCGAAGTAGGTTGCCTTGAGATTTTCGGGCGCCGAACGCGCTATCCAAGCGAGCATTGGAATCATTGCCAGTTGCCCCAACGGCGACTCAACCGCCGTATCAATAATAGCGATAAACCGTGCGTCCACGATTCCTCCAGTCATAGCACTGGTCCAGTGATGAAAGCCGTAGAACATCGCAAGGTTAGGTAGAGAGAAAATTGTCCCAAAAATCGTTAAGGTTGTTATCACATAGGTAATTGGTCGTTCCGCCATAAAGCGCCGAAAGATAAACATCCCAACCAACGATAAAACTCCGCTAATTAGAGTAAGGACCGAAATAAAGTGCTGATCAAACTTTAGATCGTCAATGATCCACCAAACAACACCGGGACCTGGTGCTGGAATTGCGCGAAACATAAAGATGACGAGAGCCGTTCCAACGAGTGTCGCCCGCATATCTGGTGCCAGATCCTTGGTGATCCGAGCGATTAAATACAGAATAATGGCAAGCGATCCGAGAAAAATAATTTCCTGACCAAATGGAAATTGAGTCAATCCAATTGTTGCTGTGAATAAAACAAAAACTAATCCAAAAATCAAAATGGTCCAATTCGGCGGGGTTGGCGTCGCGCGAAACTCTAACGCCTGGGCAATTTGCGAAGGACTTAAGCCCTTCGCTTCAAGCTTAGACCGCGCTAAGGAACTCAACCGTGCTGCAATCGCCACCCCAAGCACCGACAAGAGCGGAATAATTAGCGCCATCCAATAAACATATAAGTAACCCTGTAATTTTTGCGCTTCGTTCATGGTTTGAACATCTGCGAACACATATAAATTCAACAGAGAGACCAACAGCGACCCTCCCACTACTGCGACACGACCCAGCGTTTGCATAGTCGTATGCATTAGCTTTATTTTTTCTGCGTCGATCGCCTTTCCATTTTCATCAACACGTGGAACCGCCTCTACGGTCATCGCATCTGCCACGGCATCCTGCAATACGTATCCAAGAGGCGCTAATAATGAACTAATGATGTACCAAGTATCCACAGGCAATACACGTTGCATAGCCTCACGATCGGTGATCAGGCCAATCATGATTAATAAGCTGGAAGCAATCAATAGTGCGCCCAAGAGTAGGATGAATGTTTTAGCCCGCCAAAATAAGTCGACCAAATGCCCGAATACCATTTTTAGAGACCAAGGGATTGCGATCCAAAAGCTTAAAGAGGCCAACATGGCACTCGATAGGCTGAGATAGTCTTTCACAAAAAAGGTCCCAACAATGGCGGTAAGACTTGAAACCCCAGCCGCTACGTAAACCATTAAAGGCGGCAGATAGGACAGCCTAAAGTCGCGCCGTATTCCAAACACGCGTTGGTTGATCCAATAAATTACGCTTTTGCGCATACCGAGCGAGCCTCAAGTGATCGTTTATGTTCGAGTTTGATTGTCACATAACACTTACCCGCATACACACATCATTTTATTGACAGCGCGAGCTTCTTTGGCGAGAATTGGGTGAACAGTGCATAAGACACTGCAAAGCCGTCAGCAACTACGTCGTCGGCCTTGGGAGGAGCATGCTGCACAAAGTACCTTCAACTGAGTGTTCGGCCATCCTGACCGAGCCTCGGATAAACGTATTGAGCAGGCGCCTTTCATGGTCGATTTGAAAACTCGAGCTCTCGAAGGAGAATCCATGAAAAAAGCCCTAGCCCTCGCCGCAGCAGCCGCATTCATTTTCGGCGCCTCTCAACCACAAGAAGCTAAAGCGCAACGCGCGTTGGACGTTGCTAGTACCTTTCCAAAAAATATGGTTTATCTGGGCGAAGGCGCCGAGAACCTAGCCAAACTGCTCGCCGACGTGTCAGGCGGCAAGCTACGCATGAAAGTGCACGGCGCTGGTGAACTCGTCCCTGCACTTGAAGTATTCAACGCCGTGAGCTCCGGGGCTGTGCCAGCAGGTTGGGATTGGATTGGCTACTGGGCCGGCACTGTTCCCGTAACAGGCCTAATGGGTGCCATGCCTTTTGGCCCAGGACCAGAAGTCTTTCTTGGCTGGATGTGGGAAGGTGGTGGCCTGCAAATCTTGCAAAAGGCCTACGACAAATACAACGTGAAAGTGCTCCCTTGCCACCTCACTGCGCCTGAGGCGGGCGGTTGGTTTAACAAAGAGATCAACTCACCAGACGACTTTAAGGGTCTGAAAATGCGTATTTCTGGGCTTGGTGGCAAAGTCATCAACAAGCTCGGTGCCTCATCACAACTGATCGCCGGAGGGGAAATCTACGTTGCGCTCGAACGAGGACGAATTGAAGCGACCGAGTTCTCACTTCCCATTATCGACAAATCTCTCGGCTTTCAAAATATCACCAAATACTATTACTTTCCAGGCTGGCACCAACCTGCAAGCTGGAACTCTTTAATTATCAATATGAACGTTTGGAAGAAATACTCCGAGACCGAACAAAAGCAGTTTATCGCTGCCTGTAAGGCAAACGTCATTTGGTCTATGGCAGTCGCACCTGCTGCGCAAGGCCCCGTCCTCGAAGAGTTCAAAGCCAAGGGCATCAAGGTCTTACGCTTCCCCGATCCCGTGCTTCAAGCCTTGCGCAAAGCTTCTGCCGAAGTGCTTCAGGAAGAAGCTAAGAGCGACCCGATCTTTAAAGAAGCTCTGGACTCATTAAACGCGTACGCCAAGACCGCCAATGCTTGGATGGAATTGCAAAGTCTCCCAACAAAATAAGGTGTAAACCGTGAACACCAAGACGCACCCACTAGAGCGATTCGGCCAAGCATTGATGCAGTTAAGCGCATTGCCGGGTCGTCTGAGTTCTTGGCTCATCCTACCCATTATTCTTTCCGTATTGGTTGGAGTGGTGGGTGGTTTGATGCGTCTTGGTGAGCTTTTTGGTTGGGGCTTTTCAATCCCACTTTTTGGCTCGCGCTTGACAATGGCAAGCTTAACCGAGCTTGAATGGCATCTATTGGGCGTAATTGTGATGCTCGGCGCCGCCTTTACGATGGTCGAAGAGCGTCATGTTCGCGTTGATCTGATCTACGCGAATCTGTCTGATCGAAAAAAAGCCACTCTTGATCTGCTTGGCGACATATTTTTGTTACTGCCCTTTTGTGCAATCATCTGTTGGTTGTCGCTTGGTTTCGTCGACATGGCCTATCGCTCTGGCGAAAAATCTGACTATGGCGGGCTAACGGATCGCTATCTCGTAAAAGCAATGATTCCTCTTGGCCTTGGGCTGTTATTTGCCTGCGGACTGGGTCGAGTACTTCGTAATATCGGATTCTTGCTAAGTGGCCGATCACAGCAGCGTATCGATGACTCATCAAATGCAACTTAACTAAAAAGATCAAGCGAACCATGGGCGATTACTTTCTACCACTTGCGATGATTCTGGCGCTTATTGCCGGAATTTTTACGGGTTATCCAGTCGCCTTTTTGTTAGCTGGTGTCGGGGTTGCCTTTTGCTTCTTTGGCGATATCCCGGTCTTGTTTCTTGGTACTGTTGTCTCCCGCATTTTTACAGGTACGCTTGCCAACTGGCTACTACTCGCCGTGCCGCTATTTATTTTTATGGGCTTAATGCTCGATAAATCAGATGTGGCGCGCAAGCTCTTACTGTCTCTGGAGCGCTTATTTGCCGGCATGCGTGGTGGTATGGCGATCTCCGTAGCGCTCCTTGGCATTGTGATGGCAGCCTCAACCGGCATCGTAGGCGCCTCCGTTGTTCTGCTTGGCGTACTTTCGTTACCAGTCATGCTGCGTCAAAAATACGATAAAGGACTTGCAGCGGGTATCGTTTGCGCCTCAGGCACCCTCGGAATCCTTATTCCACCATCGATTATGTTGGTTCTTGTCGGCGACATTCTTCAAATATCGGTCGGCGACCTGTTCATGGGGGCGCTAATCCCCGGCTTGTTACTGGGTGCACTCTACATAATTTATATCTTAACCATCGCATTTTTCTTTCCACACAAAGCGCCGGCTGGTGTCGCAGATGTTGACGATAAGCGACCGCTCTGGTTTGCCTTGACGTGCGATTTACTCGCCCCAGTCTGCCTAATCATGGGCGTTCTAGGCTCAATTATTGCGGGTATCGCGACACCAACAGAAGCAGCTGCGATTGGCGCGGCTGGCACCATCATTATGGCCGCTGCCGCTGGCAAATTAAATTTTTCTAATTTGAAAGAAGTCGTTCTTGAAACAGGAAAGACGAGCGGCATGGTCTTATTCGTGGCGATCGGTGCAACGTGCTTTTCTGTCATTTTTAAGCGCATCGGCGGCAACTCAATGATCGAGGACACGGTCAGTGCACTTTCTAGTGGTCCTTACAGCACGCTCGCCGTTGTGATGGTCTTGATCTTCATTCTTGGCTTTTTTCTTGAATGGATTGAAATTAGCTTCATTGTCCTACCTCTTTTTGCACCAATTATTTCTGCACTCGACTTTGGGTTAGGTTTGACACCTGCTCAGCAGCTGACTTGGTTTGCCATCTTGGTCGCAATAAACTTACAAACTAGTTTTTTGACTCCGCCCTTTGGCTACGCACTCTTTTACTTAAAAGGCATTGCTCCGCCCGAAATCAGCATGACGGACATCTGCAAGGCGATCATTCCGTTCGTGATCCTGCAGCTAATTGGATTAACGCTTGCAATTATTTTCCCAAGTTTGGTTATGTGGTTGCCAATGTATCTCATTAAATAGCTGAGATACTGTTAATCTCGGTGCTATTGTTTTAACGCAGTCACACACCAAGATGGACCTACCAACTAATCCGCCAACGGCAGAAATAATCAAGGCGTCCAAGCGGTTCGATACAGGCGTGCTTGCGCTTTCAGAAGTATCGTTATCTATCGGCTCTGGTGAATTTGTCACCCTACTTGGTCCGTCCGGCTGCGGAAAAAGTACCATATTGCGCATGCTCGCTGGACTGGAAATTCCAAGCGCTGGAATAGTTCATGCACCTGCTGCTGACAGCGCGCAACAATACGCGACCGCCTTTGTGTTCCAAGAGCCGACGCTGATGCCATGGACGAGTGTCTTCAATAATGTATGGCTTCCCCTCCGCTTACAAGGATCCAGTCGATCCGATTCTCGCGCTCGCGTAGAGGCCGCTCTGAAAAGCGTAGGTCTTGAGGATTTCGCGCAAGCGTTTCCGAGGCAGCTTTCGGGCGGCATGAAGATGCGGGTATCCATCGCTCGAGCCCTCATCACGGAGCCAAAAATTTTGCTGATGGATGAGCCCTTTGCGGCGCTGGATGATTCATCGCGACATCGTTTGAATGACGACTTATTGCATTGGCAACAAGAACGAGGCATTGCAACGCTCTTTGTGACTCATAACATCTCGGAGGCTGTTTTCCTGAGCAGCCGTGTTCTCGTCATGGAGGCTCGACCAGGGAGAATCCTTCAGGAAAGAAAGATTGACGAGCCTTATCCTAGGACATTGACCTTTCGAGACTCAGATAGATTTTCGAAACACTGCCGCGCATTGGCATCTGTCCTTACGCAGCCCATAACATGAGACCATAGTAGAGAATGAAGACGACGATCAATTGCCTTCTACCTGCGCTCACTTTAGTCGCATGCCTTCTGCTATGGGAGTTCGGGATTCGGTGGGCCGACATACCTGCCTACACCCTTCCAACCCCTAGCGTCATTGGACTCACACTTATTGAGAACTGGTCCTCGCTTGCGACAAGCTGGTGGTTCACTATCAAAATTACCGTAGGCGCCCTACTACTTGCCTGTCTTGGTGGCGTGTTAATTGCCTCGGTATTTTCGCTGTCGCCTGCACTCGAGCGTGCTTTTTTCCCCATCGCGGTTGTGCTTCAGGTAACACCAATCGTCGCTGTCGCACCACTTATGCTGATCTACATTGACAGCACCACCGTCGCACTCTTACTCTGCGCATGGATCGTCGCTTTCTTTCCTATCCTATCCAACACGGTAACGGGGCTGCGCGCGACAGATCGTAATCTCGTTGAGCTCTTTAAGCTATATCGAGCAAGCCCCTTGCAACGGTTGACCTTACTCAGGGCTCCAGCGGCACTCCCCTATTTTTTGACGGGCCTAAAAATATCAGGGGGCTTGAGTCTGATCGGTGCCGTCACCGCAGAGATGGTTGCAGGATCGGCGGGCAGGGACACGGGCCTCGCCTCTCGAATCCTTGAGGCGAGTTTTCGCACCGAAACTCCAAAAATGTTTGCCGCACTGGCGTTGTTGGTATTAACAGGTGTATTGGTATTCATATTGTTTAATGTACTTTCACACTATTTGCTCAGCGACTGGCACAGTTCTGAGCAGGTCAACGCGTTCGAACAGAACTCCTAGGAGTATTTGATGGTCCTTCGACTTATTCAATCAATTTGTATGCTTTGCTTGGCGTTATCCACTGCGCATGGGCAACAAGCCGTTACCTTTGCGACAAACTGGAAGGCACAAGCTGCACATGGCGGTTTTTATCAGGCAGTCGCTGATGGTACCTATAAAAAATATGGACTCGACGTAACGATTCGCCAGGGTGGTCCGCAGGTGAATAATCGGCCGTTACTACCCGCACGTCGCATTGACTTTCTGATGACTGGTAACCTTTTGCATAGTTTTGACAATGTGAAAAACGGCATACCGGTCGTAGTGGTAGCGGCCATGTTTCAAAAGGATCCGCAAGCCTTGATGGCACACCCTGGCCAAGGCTATGAAAACTTCGCGTCGCTTAAGAATGCTCCAACAGCACTGATTGCCAAAGATGGTCAATTCACTTGGTGGCAATGGCTCAAGGTTGTTCATGGCTTCAAGGATGAAACACTTAAACCATACAACTACAACCTCGGGCCTTTCCTCGCGCAACCGAGAGCGATTCAACAAGGTTACTCGGTCGCTGAACCCATCTATATCGAGCAACAGGGGAAATTCAAACCGGTCGTTCATTTGCTAGCGGACCATGGATTCTCGACATACAGCACTTTGATTGAAACGCGCACTGATCTAGTAAAAAGCAACCCCGATCTCGTGCAGCGTTTCGTCGATGCATCAATCATCGGCTGGGTCAATTTTATGTATGGTGATCGTTCTGCTGCGAATGCTCTGATGATGAAAGATAACCCAGAGATATCCTTGGCAGAAATCGAGGCCTCGGTTGCGCTCATGAAACAACAAGGCATCGTAGATTCGGGCGAAGCACAAACTCAAGGGATTGGTGCGATGAACGTCGCACGTGTTCAGGACTTTTATAACCAAATGGTTAAAGCCGGACTCTACCAGGCTAAAGATGTCGATTTGTCTAAAGTGGCGACAACGCAATTTGTAAATAAGCAAATCGGTGTACGTCTCAAACAATCACTGACAGCAAAATAAAAATGCCGGATTAGCCCTAGGCTAGTCCGGCACGTTATCGATACCGACACCACCTGTTTACACTGGGGTGTCACCTTTAAGCGTAATGCGATAGAGCAGGCGCTTATGTCCGTGGTAGTCGTTCACTGGATTGTGCATCACACAGCGGTTATCCCACAAGGCGATTGACTTTGGTGTCCAAGAAAAACGACAAGTAAACTCCGGCTTGACTTGATGTTGAAATAAATATTCCAGTAAGGGCGCACTTTCCTCTTCAGTCCAACCTGCAAAACGCATCGTGTGACCCGGATTGACGTATAGCGCTTTACGACCCGTCTCTGGGTGTGTGCGTACAACGGGATGCTCTGACACCAACTCCTTGCGTACGTTCTCTTCTTTTGCTGAGTCGCCAACGCGATCCTCGCGTGTTTTAGTGACCGTTGCCTTGGCCGAGGAGTTAACGCCCCGCAGACCTTGAAGCACGCGCTGTAGATCAGGTGACAGCGCCTCGTAAGCAGCATAGTTGCTCGAGAACAAGGTATCACCACCAACCGGTGGCAACTCCTCGGCGATTAACATTGTCGCCATCGGAGGCGTCTGCAGGTAAGTTGTGTCCGTGTGCCAGATCCCACCAAAATTATGTTTTTCGTGCGGCAGCTTTAAGACGGGAATAATAAATGGATGATCAGGTAGGCCTTTAACAAAGGGGTACTCAACGATTTCACCAAAGCGCATTGCAAAGCTTTGGAATTGATTCATCGTCATGTTCTGATCACGAAAGAATACGACCCCATTTTCCAACCAAATCTTGCGGATGTCGGCGATTAAAGCGTCAGAAATATTGCCGACTAAATCCACTCCAAGAATCTCGGCACCAACCGATCCGGATAGTCGTTTAATTTGCATGCTATGCCCCAACTATTCTAAGTATTTTTAAACAAATAACTTAATAATCATAAGCTAAAAACTAGTCAGCGCTTGCAGAGGCATCCGAACTTGTGGCGTATTGATGGCTACTGTCTTATGATGCACTGATAAAAATCAAATCAGAGACTAACCTATGCGACACCTAAAGCGACTCCATTTCTACTTAATCCTTGTTGGCAGCGCACTATTGGCATCGGGACTCTCTGCACAGGCACAGAGCGGCTACCCCCAAAAACCAATCAAACTTGTCGTTCCAGTCGCTGCAGGCGGTGGCACAGACTTTATAGCCAGACTGGTTGGGCAAAAGCTCGGAGAGGCCCTCTCTACCCCCGTCATTGTTGAAAACAAGCCGGGAGGCGGCGGCAATGTTGGTGTGGACTTTGCGGCCAAATCAGAACCAGATGGCTACACCCTAGTCATGCCGATTACCTCTTTCCCTGTCAACCCGGGGCTATACAAAAAACTTCCTTTTGATACAAAAAAAGATTTTGTGCCAATCACTCTTGTCGCATCTGCTCCTCTTTTACTTGTGATCAATCCCCAGCTTCCGGTCAAATCTCTTTCTGACCTCATTAAACTCGCCAAAGACAAGCCGGGTGCTCTTAACTATGCAACATCCGGTGTCGGCACAACCTCGCACCTTGCGGCGGAGCTATTCAAATTTACCGCTGGCCTTGACATTATTAATGTCCCTTATAAAGGCGGTGGTCCTGCAGTAACGGACCTTATTGCAGGTAATGTACAGCTGTATTTTTCTACGGTGCCAGCCGCGTTACCACAAACGAAAGCAGGCAAAATTCGTGCGCTGGCGGTCACCAGCACGAACCGCTTGCCCGGACTCAGTGAAGTTCCCACCGTGTCTGAAGCCGGCCTGCCGGGGTATGAAGTAGTGGGATGGTTTGGATTATTTGCGCCAGCGAAAACGCCCCCCGCAATTGTGGAACGGCTTAATACCGAGGTCGTAAAAATTCTAAAGATGCCGGATGTGCGTGAAAAAATCGAAGCACACGGCTTGTTACCCGGCGGTGGCACCTCAAAAGAACTGAGTGTATTTTTGGATGCCGAGATCAAAAAATGGACTCAAGTGATCAAGGCAGCCAATATTACGCAACAATAGCGCCCCTCAAAGCGGGGTGCGCAGCGGCTTCCCAGCCAAGTGTAAATTTACGTTATCGATAAAGCACTCAACCGAGGCTAACATCGCCTCCGGAGACAAGCCCGCAACGTGGGGCGTGATGATTGCGTTTTCGAACTCTAGCAGAGCAAGCGGTGGCTTCGGCTCACTTTCGTATACGTCGATGGCTGCCGCAGCAATGACTTTATTTCGTAAAGCACTTGCCAGCGCTTCGGTATTGACTAAACTACCCCGGGCAATATTGACCAAGACACCATTAGCTCCAAGCGCTGTGAGTATCTCCGCATTAATAATATGAAACGTCTCCTTTCCACCGGGGGCTGCTACAACCAGGAAATCACACCACAGCGCAAGCGATTGCAAGTCGGGGAAAAACTCAAATCCAGTTTCATCACGACGCGTGCGGCTGTAGTAGCCAATCTGCATGTCAAAGCCGAGAGCACGTCGCGCAATTTTCTTTGCAATACCACCCATACCCAACAAGCCGAGCCGTTTGCCTGACACGTTGGGCGGCCTAGGGATCGCGTCACGCCAGATTCCCTTTCGTACGGCGCTGTTTAGCGACGGAATTCCACGAATGGCAGCGAGTAATAGCCCCATCGCATGGTCAGCAACACAATCTTCATTAGTGCCAGCAGCATTGCATACGCGGATACCGCGTTGCTTCAGGTACTCAACCGGAACAGTTTCATAGCCAACCCCCAGGGTGCAAAGAATCTCCAACTTAGGTAATGCATTGATTTCATCGAGCGTGATTCCTGTGGCACCATTGGTCAACACAATACGAATCGTGTCGCCATGAGCAGCGATCTGGGCAGCACTTTTACTGCGATCCGCACTGGCTCCTTCGTTAGGCGCATAAATCAAGTCGAAGTGTTGCGCAGCTAACTCGCGGTGCGCCTCTGTCAAAAAAACCATCACAAGTGCATGGGGCTTCATTTGAATTATCCCGACTACTTATTGGATGCAGATGGCTTCAAGAGCCGACGCCATGTTTCGATTTCAGACCGTAAGAACGTATCAAATTCTTTGGGCGATGAAACCCGTACCACTCCATCAATCACGGCCAAACGGCGACCTACCTCAGGTTGCGAAAGACTAGTTTTAAGAGCTACGTTAATTTTTTCAACAACCTCTGGTGGCGTTCCAGCGGGAGCTAAAACGCCCCACCATACGACGGCCTCAAAGCCTGGATACCCCTGCTCTGCAATCGTCGCGACATTAGGCGCAGAGTTCAACCGCTGCAATCCAGACGTAGCAATTAGACGAATACGTTTTCCGTCAAGCTGGGGTTTCAGTTGCGACATCCCCGTGAAGAGCATGTCGACGTGACCGCTCGCCACATCTAGTACGCCCTGGCCTGCACCTTTATATGGAACCTTCGTGATTTTTGTACCTGTTCTCTCCATAAACAATTGCGCTGCCAGATCGGTTGCGGAGCCTTCGCCAGAGGTTGCCGTTGTGAGCTTGCCTGGATTCTTTTTCGCATAAGCAACGAGTTCGGGAATATTCTGGATAGGAGAACCCGCATGCACCGCCACGCCCATAGCATATGTAATAACCTGTGCAACTGGCGCAAACGCGTCTGGGGTTTTGTACGGCAAATTCGGCAACAAGGTTGGATTTGTCGAGATGGTTGGACTGACCAGCAACAAGGTATAGCCATCCGGCGCAGCCTTAGCGACTTGTTCGGTTCCAACGACTGTGTTGCCACCTCCGCGGTTTTCAATGATGACGGGCTGCTTGATCACATCGGACAGTTTGTCCGCCCAGGCTCGTGCAATGAAATCACCACCACCGCCTGCGACAAAAGGCACGACAATACGTACGGGACGTTCAGGATATTTATCCGTTGGACTTGCTTCCGCTACAGCAGAAACAATCATTGAACTCAACAATAGTGCTATGTTTAAGGCTCGCATTGACGAGTTACTCCTTTTATTATTCTCCAGTAACCGCAGAATACAACGAAGTATCCCGCAAGCCTTCATAACAGCCCCCTTCTTTTTATGATCGAGATCCGCAATCTGGAAACATTCGTTTGGGTCGCTACGTTGACCAGTTTTCGTGCTGCAGCACACAAACTAAATACCACGCAACCAGCTGTTTCTCAACGAATTGCTTCACTAGAGTCATCTCTGGGTGTCAAACTCTTAGAGCGCAACGCTCGAGGCGTCAAGCTGACAACCAAAGGTATTGAGCTGCTGGAGTACGCAAAGCGGATGTTGGACCTGAAGCAAGATATGCTCGGCGCAGCAAATAGCCCAAGTACGATTACGGGTCAGGTCAGAATCGGCGTATCGGAAACAATCGTACAAACATGGCTGCCCCAGTTCCTCGAAGCTGTCCATGCGCGCTATCCAGCTGTCAGCGTTGAGCTTGAGGTCGAGACAACGCCTGTCTTGCGAGAGCAAGTTCTTTCACATCGGCTCAACCTGGCGTTTTTATTGGGCCCACTTTTATCGCCACAACTCGAAAATATTCCGATCTGCAAATATCCGCTTGCTTGGATTGCCAGTCCAAAACTGGGTCTCAACATAAAACGACTAACGCTCGCCCAAGTATGTGAGTACCCAATCATCACATACTCCGCTGCTAGCGCGCCGCACCACTTTGTGCGTAGCCTGATCACTGCGTCTGGAATCCATGCACCTCGTATTTACGGCAGTGCATCTCTATCCGTTGTCGTGCGTATGACGCTTGATGCAATTGGGGTCGCTGTCATTACACCGACCTTTCTAAAGACAGAACTTAGCGAAGGACGACTTTGTCTTCTCAGTGTGCAGGCACCAAAACTACCAGAGCTCGCCTTTACTGCCTCCTGGGCTAGAGGGCCGGATGAACACATTGCACGCGCGCTTGCAAAACTCGCGGAAGAGATCTCTACGCAATATCATTGATAAATTAAATTTATCAATGCTGATTCCAAATGATAATTGGACAGTACACTCCAGCTAGCATTGAATAGAAAAAAGCAACCCTTGGGAGATTTGTATGCTGGCCTCGCAGCAAGTGCGACTCAATATTCGAAACGGCACATTTCAGCAGCCGACAGCAGGCGCAGCACCTGGATTCAGCCACCCACGTACTGCTCAGGTCAAACTCAACCTCCACCTCAGGCACCACCGCACCCGCAAAGGT
>CAMCWG010000026.1 GCA_945882005.1 Bordetella parapertussis | reverse complement strand
CGAGTATTTCACTGCTTCATTCAACGCCGCTTGCGCCACACCCACACCGCGTGCCGCAACGTTAATCCGCCCAAGCTCCAAGCCGTTCAGGATCATTTGTAAGCCCTTGCCTTCTTTGCCACCGATTAGCTGGCTCGCCGGCACCCGGCACTGATCAAACACGAGTTCAGCCGAATCAATCCCTTTGTAGCCGAGTTTTTCTAGCTTACGGCTCGCACGAAACGCATCGCTCTTTTCAACGAGAAACAAGCTCATTCCCTTATGGCGTGGGCTCGCATTGGGATCTGTCTTGACCAGCACTGCGAAGCAGTTCCCGTATATGCCGTTCGATATCCACATCTTGTTGCCATGGATGATGTAGTCGTCGCCATCGCGCACTGCCGTTGTACGAATAGCCTGCAAATCTGTTCCACAGTCAGGCTCGGTCAGAGCAATTCCGCCACGCAGCTCCCCTGTTGCAAAGCGTGGCAAGAACGCGCGCTTTTGCTCTTCGGTACCGTTTCTTTGTAGCGCAGCCGCCATGATGATGTGGGAATTAATAATGCCCGATACTGACATCCACACCACTGAAATGTGCTCAATGATTTTTGCATAGGTCACCGTTGAGAGACCTAGGCCGCCATACTCAGGTGCGATCAAGCAACCAAACAAGCCCATCTCTTTCATTTTTTCGACAATCTCTGCCGGATATTCATCATCATGCTCTAGCTGCCAGGCATAGGGCTTGACCTCTTTTTCGAGGAAGCGATCGACCATGTCGAGAATGATGCGTTCCTGATCTGCGTCTTGAGTACTCATTGTTTCTAATCTCCGGTGCTACAAGTAAAGTGTTTTAGGATTCAAAAAGTTGTACGTTATGCAATGCGTCCGAGACATGCTGCTAAATCTCGGGCCGAACCATTTTCAAGGTTCAAGACTTGCTGTTCGATTTCAAGGCTGCGTGCAGCTGATACTTGTCTCGCTGCGTTATCGCGGTATTTAGTAATGATGTCTTGTGCAGTGAGTGGGCGGTCGACGGAGCCTCGATTCATGGCTTCACGCTCTCGGAGGACACGACCATCTTTCAATTCGACAATCACCTCACCATCAAAGTATTTAGGGAAGCGACTATCCGGGTCGACCGAGTACTCTGTGATTGCCGCAAGTGCAAGCACTTTTGGATCTGACAAAGCTGGCTCATCGATATCGTCTAACGTCAGACGTCCTTTTAACAACGCTGTACCTACCAGGTAGGGAATACTAAATTGTGCCTCATACGAATTTGCTGGTACGCGCTTTGCCGCTTCCGGTTCGCAGACGGTCTTGACGACTTCGGCTGGCACTAGGACCTCGACACGCTTGATCTGGTCCGCACGCACACCTTGCGCGTAAATACGCGCAGCAGCGTCGACACCCGCGTGCGTGAAGTGACACGCAGGCAACGGCTTGACGGACACGCGCTCAAGCTCCCAGACTTTTCCAAGATCTCTAGTCGCCAACTCTAAGTCATAGTCGTCGCGACCAGCCAAATGGCTCGCATATAAACCAAAGCGGCCTTCATAGGCCAGGCGTGTTCCGGTGTAGCCGTGGCGGCCTAGCGTTGCGGCAGTCACCCCACCATAGCCGGCCCAGCCTGGGTGCATACGCTTGTTCCAAGCGCCGTCGTTCAGAAACTCCAAGCTACCCGAGGCAACCGACAAAGCAATACCTTGCGCATCGATATACTGTGCTGCGTTCAACCCAAGTAACCAACCCGTGACCATCGTACAACCGAAGGTGCCAATAAGCCCCGTCGGATGAAAGCCAATTTGATGAAAGCCTCCTTTTGCCACTGAGCCAAGGCGCGTCGCGACTTCAACCCCAAGCACAAACGCAGTCAGCATGTCGGTGCCGCTTTTGCCATGCTTAGCGGCTACAGCAAGCGCTGTGGGTAGCGTTGAGGTCGTCGCATGAATCACGCCCTGAGCATGCGTATCGTCGTAGTCCAGGCCATGAATCAAAATGCCATTCATCAAAATAGAATTTCGAAGATCCAGACGCTTATCCGATCCTAGAACAACTGAATCTCCGCCTGAGTCAAGCTCCGATACAGCAGCCATTGCACGCTTTGAAAAATCATAGCCATGCGATGCGAGTGCAATTCCGAATGAATCAAGCATCAACAGTTTGGCTCGCTCTCGCACTGCCTGTGGAATATCCTCGGTTTGCAAGTTGGTCGCAAAGCTGGCGATGCGCTCAGAAATTGCTTGGCCCGCTGCTGGGACAGTACCTATCTGTTTAATCATGATGACTCACCCACACCGTGCCCACGTTTAGGTACGAGCGCTGTTCGAATAAAGTTCATGATCTCTACGCCGTTTTGGTTGAACGCGCGCGTACGCACGGTCACCATACCTTGGGTCGGCCGACTCTTAGAATCGCGCACTTCTAGTACTTCAGATTCGGCGTACAGGGTGTCACCCGGGAACACAGGCGCGGTCAAATTAATTTCTTTCCAACCCAGGTTGGCAATCGCCTTACCGCTGATGTCATTTACTGTCATTCCAAGCACAACCGCCAGAGTCAGTCCGCTGTTGACCAGTAATTTCCCAAATTCACTCTTGGCAGCAAAAGCAGCGTCACAGTGCATGGGATGAAAATTCATCGTCATCAACGAGAACTGGGTGTTGTCAGCCTCGGAAATAGTCCGCCCTGGGCGATGCTCATACACGGCGCCAAGCTCGAAATCTTCGAGATAGCGTCCATAGCTCGTCTGATAGCGCTTGTGTCCGACTGTTTTAATCTCCATACCACCCTCTTTTGTCTGGTTTAGCTGTTTGTCCGGACAAAGTGTCGCTGACAGTCTTCCAACTGTCAAGGCGGTAGGGAAGTTACAGCGGAATCGGGGTGACGGCCGGCCGGCCTGCTAAACAGGCGTCCACGTTCTCGAACACCGAGCGGATGTAGCCCTCAAAGGAATCAGGTGAAAACCCAGCAATATGGGGTGTCACGATCAAGTTGGAGATACCTTTTAGCGATGCTGGTAAATTGGGCTCGCCCTCAAAAACATCTAGGCCAGCGCCCGCAATGTGCCCATTGCGCAACGCAAACGCTAAGGCATCTGAATCAACCACGGACCCCCGCCCCACGTTAACCAAATATCCTTGAGGGCCAAGCGCTCGCAAAACGTCTTCGTTTACAGCATGCTTTGTTGCCGCACCACCCGGCGCAGCACAAATCAGAAAATCTACTTTCTCAGCCAAACCTTCGAGCGTTGCAACATACTCGTAGGCCACCTCTAGATTAGGCTTACGATTGCAGTAGGCAATCGACATGTCAAACGCCTGCGCACGCGTCGCGATCGCTTGTCCTATCAGGCCAAGTCCAAAAATGCCTAGGCGACGTCCAGAGATATCCGGGCGAGCGTGACGGATATTTTGCCACTTACCTTGTTGCAACCCCTCAGCAGACACCACAATGTCACGCACGATGGCGAACAGCAAGGTCAGCGCATGGTCTGCCACACTAATCGTATTTGTGCCGCGACCATGGCTGGTTGCAATACCCAACTGTTGGGCTGCGACGGCGTCAATATTTTCATACCCGGCGCCAAACGCGGCAACAACCTTCAGGTTGGGCATCTGACGCATCAGACTGGCATCCCAACCAAAGGTACCGTTTGTAATGACTGCAACAATTCGACTGCCCAGCTTAGTCACCGCCGCCTGTCGCTCAGCAACTAGGGGAACATGATGCACCGTGTAGTGCGTACGTAAGGCCTCGAGTGCCGAGGCAGCGACCGGAAATGCGACCATCACCTCGGGCTTAGCTTGTTGCGTCATCTTATTGCTTGTAACTATCGTCTTTTTTATCAAGCTGACGAAGCATCGCCGGCCACTCAAGGACGCCGTAGCGTCTAGTCACACTGGGGTTCCACTGTGCATTCGCCTTGGCGACCACCTCAGGCTCAGGAATAATCAGTTCAGCGTTACAGGCCATCGCGTCGACTTGCACTTTACATGCAAGCTCTAGGCGGTAAATATTGTTGAAGGCCTCAGGAATGGATGGACCAACAGCAAGTAATCCATGGTTGTGCAAGATCATTACCTCTGCATCGCCTAAGTCACGCTGCAAACTTTTTTGCTCGGACAAATCGACAGAGATACCTTCGAAGTGATGGTATGCAACCTTGGCAAAACGCGTAGCGGTTTGTGTCAGGGGTAACAGGCCGCACTTTAAGGTTGATACCGTCATGCCAGCGCGCGTATGCGTATGGATGATGCATGCAGCCTCGGGACGAGCTGAATGAATCGCGCTATGGATCACAAACCCAGTCCGGTTGATTCCATAATCTTCATTCGGACGATCAATAATGTTACCGTCGATATCGATTTTGATCAGGCTCGAGGCTGTGATCTCGTCATACAACATACCGTACGGGTTAATCCAATAATGATTAGGCTCACCTGGCACCATTGCAGAAATATGGTTAGCAATCATATCGGTCATCCCGTAGAGTGAAACCAAGCGATAACAAGCCGCAAGCTCGACGCGTGTGTTCCATTCCTCGGCGCTCACTCGGTCCTTCAAAGGCCCAGGTGGAATCTTAGGCGAAGTATTCATAACGATCGATCCAGCGGTTCCCATCATGTCTCCTAGTGATTATCGGACTTCATCCAATGTATCGTGCGCCCCGTCTGATCAATCGCGACCGTGACGGGCATATCACGCACAACAAATTCATAAATCGCTTCCATACCGAGGTCTTCAAACGCCAAGACTTTTGCCGATTCGATCGCTTTAGACACCAAATATGCAGCGCCGCCTACTGCCACTAAATACGCGACCCCTGCCTTTTTGATTGCATTGATTGCGACGGGACCACGTTCCGCTTTGCCGACAGAGACTAATAGTCCCGTTTTTTCGAGCAAGGCTGGCATGAACTTGTCCATTCGCGCAGAGGTCGTTGGGCCGGCAGGACCGACGGCTTCGCCTTCGATCGGATCAACCGGCCCGACATAATAAATTGCACGATTTTTTAAATCGACCGGTAACGTTTCACCTCTTGCAAGCATATCGGTCAAGCGCTTATGCGCGGCATCTCGTCCGGTCAAAAGACGACCAGATAACAACAGCAACTCACCCGCTTTCCAGGAGCGAACCTCTTCGAGAGTGAGCGTATCGAGGTCGACGCGACGTCCGTCCGTGGAGGGCATTGCTTGCGGTATGTCATCCCAAACGGAAGCATCAGGCGAAACAAGGTTGGCTGGGCCTGAACCATCGAGCGTAAATGAAACGAAACGCGTGGCCGCACAGTTGGGCATCAACGCAACCGGTAACAACGCTGCATGTGATGGAGCCTGAGCGATCTTGACATCCAAGATTGTCGCGTCTCCTCCAAGACCTTGCGCACCAATACCCAAAGCATTCACGCGATCAAAAATTTCTAAGCGCAAGCGCTCCGCTTCATTCAAGTCGTCGCGATTGCGCAAGCTCTGAATGTCAATTGGCGCGAATAGCGCGCGCTTTGCCATCACCATCGCTTGTTCAGGCGAACCACCGATACCCAAGCCCAACACGCCCGGGGGACACCAACCCGCTCCCATTCCTGGCAACTGGCTCACCACCCAGTCTGCCACCGAATCACTTGGATTAAGCATCGCATAACGCGCTTTCACATCACCACCACCACCCTTGGCCACCACGGTCACTTCGAGTGTGTCACCTTCGACCATCTCAATATGTACGATGGCCGGTGTGTTATCACCCGTGTTGCTGCGATCACCGAGCGGCTGGCGAATCATTGAGGCGCGCAACGGGTTTCCTGAGTAGGTGTAGCCCTGCGCGACACCTTGATTTGCCAGTGTCTGTAGACTAGGCGTAGGTTGTTTACCGTCTGCGGAAATCCTGACGTCCATCCCTAGCTTGAAAAACACATGCGCCACACCCGTGTCCTGACAAATCGGCCGATGAGCCTGGGCACTTAGCTTACTGTTCACTAATAGTTGCAACAATGCATTGCGCGCAGGTGCGGAGGTTTCCTTCTGATAGGCGCTTTTTAACGCCTGCACGAAATCAGTTGGATGGTAGTAACTCACGAACTGCAAGGCATCCGCGATACTAGAAACAAGGTCCTGAGCTCGAATCGTACGCATCTGCAGCCTCAGTTCTTATGCCAAGCACGCATTTGATCGACCATCTGAGGCGCAGCGCCCAAGTAGTTCGCAGGGTCACATAGCGCATCAATACGCGCCCGATCCAGCTTGGCGCTCACTTTGGCGTCCAAGTACAGAACTTCAGCAAGTTTCTTGCCTTGGGTCGCTGCAATACGGCAAGCGTCATAGACCACATCGTGCGCAGTTTGGCGTCCGATATGCGGAGCAAGCCCCATCATGACCGCTTCCGCCACAATCAAGCCACCCGTCAGGTCCAGATTTTTCAGCATGCGCTGGGTGTCGACTTCGAGACCACCCAACATAAATTTGGCTTGGTGCAAAGCACCTGCCGACAAAATAAATGCCTCCGGAATTGCAGACCACTCAATGTGCCAAGGACCCGTTGCACGTTCAAAGTCTTGAACCATTGCATCCAAGGCTAAGCCCGCATGCTGCCTGACCGCTTTAGAGGCGCTCAACATGAGTTCGCAAGAAATTGGATTGCGTTTCTGAGGCATGGTGCTCGATGCCCCCCGACCTTTCACAAAAGGCTCGAACGCCTCACCGAGTTCATTCGTCATCATCAACATGATGTCGTAGGCGATTTTACCGAGCGACCCGGTGACTAACGCCAAGAATTGAATCGTTTCCACCAGACCGTCACGTGCGACATGCCAAGTCACCGGCGCTAAGCCTAAGCCGAGCTCTTTCATCAGCGCGGCCTGCACCGGTAAGCCTTGATCCCCTAACGACGCTAGGGTACCTGCGGCACCACCGAACTGACCGATTAATACGCGAGGCTTGAGCTGCTCAAGCCGCTCACGGTGACGTCGTACCATGAGCAACCAAACCGCAGCCTTATAACCGAACGTGATGGGCAAAGCATGCTGTAAATGTGTCCGACCAGCCATGGGTGCATCGCGATACGTGGCGGATAGCTGGTCCAGAATCTGATCAAGCTCTTTCAGATCCGTTTCGATGATTTCTAGTCCTGCGCGTACTTGCAACACCGTGGCCGTATCCATGATGTCTTGCGTGGTCGCCCCCCAGTGCAGATACTCGCCCTCTGGACCGCACATTTTGGATAACTGATGCACCAAGGGCAAAATTGGGTAACCGACAATTTCGGTTTCACGCTTGAGTTCTACCAAATCAAGCTTGGTCGAATCAGCATGCCGGCAAATTGCAGCGGCAGCAGCCTTTGGGATTACGCCTAGATCGCCCTGGACTTTAGCAAGTGCGATTTCTGTTTCCGTGTAGCGATACAGCGTTGCAGCATCGTCAAACACAGCACGCATGGCGGCAGTGCCAAACATGTCCTTAAATATTGCGGATTCGAGCATCGAGATAGGCATAGGGTTTTTAAGGTGAAAAAAAAGTACTTACATAGTAATATCAAATTACTTTTTCTTAGGGGGACACAATCAAAATGAAAACAGTCTTAGTACGTAAATTAATCGTTGCAGCCGGAGTGGCCGCCGCGGCGCTATCTGCTTCTGCGCAAGAATACCCATCAAAAATTATCACCATGGCGATGCCTTATGCGCCTGGCGGTCCAGGCGACACCATCACCCGCCTTTTTGCCTCAACCATGCAAAAGTCTTTGGGTCAGCAAATCGTTGTCGATAACACCGCAGGTGCAAGCGGCACGATTGGTACCGCGAAAGTGGCTCGCTCCGCACCAGATGGCTATAACTTGTTAATGATCCACATTAGCCATGCTACTGGCCCAATGTTGATCAAAAATCTTTCGTACGACCCGGTCAAAGATTTTGAGCCTATCGGCCTCGCGACAGTCGGCCCGATGGTGTTAGTGGCGCGCAAAGACTTTCCGCCTGTCGGCACCCAAGCTTTTGTTGACTACGTGAAGAAAAACGGCGACAAACTCAGCATGGGTAACGCGGGCGCCGGGTCGGCCTCACACTTGTGCAGCCTGCTCTTTATGGAAACGCTCGGCATCAAACCAACGCTTGTTCCTTACAAAGGCACAGGCCCTGCCCTCAATGATTTGATGGGCGGCCAGATCGATCTACTCTGCGATCAGACGACGGGAACGATTCCTGCCATTAAAGGCGACCGTGTGAAAGCCTATGCCGTGGCGGGTAGCAAGCGCATCGACTCGCTACCGGACCTACCCTCGCTGACAGAGGTCGGCGTAAAAGGCTTCGATATCAGCATCTGGTTTGGTTTGTACGCACCTAAAGGCACACCAAAGCCCGTCGTCGACAAATTATCAGCTGCGCTTGCCAAAGCGGTTGTGGATCCTACCGTTAAAGAGCGTCTTGCAGGCATTGGCAGCGCACCGGTCACGCCTGACTTAGCAACACCTGCAAAGCTTCGCGAGCACTTACAGAACGAAATTAATACGCTCACACCACTGATCAAATCAGCCGGGCTCTACGTCAACTGATTATTTCGTAACGCTTTAGCCGCTTCCTTGGCCCGGTCATTCGCTTCACGCAGCCGGGTCAACTCTTGAGGGCTCACGCACTCCACATTAGAGTAATCACGCTTCCACGCGTACGACTCGCTCCAACGTTGGGGAGACTGCACCGTGGTACGTGCAGCCGGTGCGGACTCAAGCGTGCGCAACGCAAGCTCCAAGGTTGCTGCCTGCGACGCGGGATCCTTAGGTTTGCCAGCCGCATTTCCCAGCGGAAAGTCACTGAACATAGCTCGGGGCACACCGCAGTGCTCCACAATATCTTTCGCACACGCGAGTAACACCGTCGATATGCCCGCTGCCTCAAGGTATCGTGCAACTAGGCTCAGCGTTTGATGACATACTGGACAATTCGGAACAAGCACGACCGCTTGGACTCCATCTTCTTTGCAACGGCGCAAGACTTCGGGACAGTCCACCTCTAGCGTATGGCGTTGACTACGATTAGTTGGCACGCCAAAAAAATGTTTTGCCAGACGACCGATTCGACCTTTGGCAACAGCAGCGCGTAAGGCTGGCAATGGAAACCATGTATTGCGGTCTTCCATCGTCGTGTGCTTTCGATCAATCGCCACGTGCGAAACCCGCACATCATGGTCGATCGCACTATCGCCCGAGTAAACCTTGTAAAACTTCGCTTCGGCGTTATACGGCGCACCAACGCCTTGTTCACCTTTCGTTGGATCGTAGGGCGATGCCGTGCTAATTAGAGCCACGGTTGTCTGCGCGAGCGGTTGTGCCAAGGGAGTAAATGGCACCTCAACATAATGCGCCCAGCGATACGGATTCCCATAGCCTAGAGCAAGATACCAGTCGCGAGTCCGTTTCATATACGGAATCGGTGCATCTTCGTCTGGAGCAAATCCTAATTCAGCGTCTGACGGAGGTATAGGGGTATCACTTTTGTTCATGCTCTTTCCTTGGGGTCGTCGTACCCAAAATAATTCCAAAAATAATCAATGCTGCAGCAATCAATAACGCGGGTCCAAGTTTTTCATCGAGCACGAGACTAGAGCAAACAAGTCCAATAACTGGAACACCCAATAAACCCATGGAAACAGCACTTGCAGGCAGATCTCGGCTCACGACATTCATTAGCCAATAGGCAAGTCCATTTCCCAACAAACAATTGAAACCCACTAACAATAGGAACTCAACGGACCACTTAATCTGAGGCAGACCCTCAATTGCCAACGCAAGTACTAACTGGGTCAAGCCGCCAACCAGCATCTGCCAGGGCAAGAGCGTAAAAGGTGGAGTCACCCACTTGTGCGCACGACCATACACGATGGATCCGGCCCACAACAAGGCCGCGAGCAACACGAACGCATGTCCAATCAAGACATCGCGATCAGACCAGTCAAGCTCGCCTGGTTGCAATAACAAAGTAAGTCCAAGCATCCCAACGACCAACCCAGTCAACTTGCGACGCGTGAGCTTTTCACCAAGGAAAAACCATGCAGCCGGCAACACCCACAGCGGTGTTGTATACGCCAAGACAATTGATTTTCCTGCAGTCATGTACTGAATACCGATACTGACCAATACAGAAAAACCCACCATATGTAATAGGCCAATTGAAAATACAACAGGCAGATCCGCACGAACGGGCACTTTCAAACGACCAGTAAACAAACATAATGAAAAAAACAATACGCATGCAGGCAGTAAACGCAGTGCGGTGACCCATATCGGAGAGATGTAGGCCAGCGACATTTTTGCAACGACCCAGTTCACCCCCCAGATCAAAACGAGCAGAGCGAGCAACAAAGTCGCCTTGCGACGGCGCGCGGCATCAGCGTTCATGTGTATCGAATCGAAATCCGCCAGTTTGATTCACTTCAATCCGTCCGACACTGGGGTTCGGAAAATGCGCAGGAAAAATCAAGTTCCCGGTTCCTGCGTGCTGTTCAATTAATGCGATACGTGTCTTGCGCGCCAGGTTTGGATCATCATCTGCAATCGTCGACATTTCTGGGTAACGCAGTTGAATCTGGTGGTGCAACACATCTCCTGTCATCACGCCGCGCTGCCCTTGGGATGAAAGGTTGATGACACAATTTCCCGGCGAATGTCCGGGGCACGCTTCAAGCGCGATGCCATTATCAAGCTCGTAATCATTATCCACCAGCACTGCCTGCTTGGCACGCACAATTGGATCCACACTATCTTCAAACGCCTGCGCATGCGTGTCTTTTACGCCGCTTCGGTAAGCACGATCCCAATACTCATATTCAATTTTTGACATGATGTATTTCGCATTTGGAAAGGTCGGACACCACCGACCATCCACGAGCTGTGTGTTCCATCCCACATGATCCCAATGTAGGTGGGTGCACATCACGAAATCCACCTCTTCAGGTTTGACCTGCGCGCGCGCCAGGGCACCCAGATATCCGGTGTCCGTTTGATGAAATGCAGGCCGCAAGGGTCTCTGTTTGTGATTCCCACAGCAGGTGTCCACCACAATCACATGGCGCCCCGTCTTAATCACAAAAGAATGAAAACTCATTTCAAGACGACCATCTGCCGTCAATTGACCCGGCTGAAACTCGCGCTGACAGGTTGCCAGCATCTCAGGCGTCAGGTCAGGGAAAAAGTGGCTCGCCGCAGCATAAGGAAGCTCATGATCGACTATCCGTTCGATTGCAAATGCACCCAATCTCGTCGTTGCCAAAGGACAATCCCCGCAATTTTTCAGAACATCTTGGTGTTAACTGTAACCCAAGGTATGCTTATCGACACTGGAATAAACCTTTTTCTTGACCAACGGTACCTACGCACATGACACAGCACTCACACGCCACGCTCGCCTCGCTGCTGCAAGCACGTTACGGCAACAATCCTTCCGTGTTGGATGCGTTGAATCCAACGCTCGAAACCCTCATGCAGCACCGCTCCGTGCGCGCGTTCACCAACGAACCCTTAGCACCCAATACAGCTGAACTGCTGGTGGCCGCCGCGCAGTCTGCCTCCACCTCCTCCAACCGGCAAACCTGGAGCGTTGTTGCGGTGCAAGATCAAGAGCGCAAAGATCGCCTCTCACAGTTTGCAGCGAACCAAGCCTTTATCCGCAGCTGCCCGTTATTCTTAGTATGGGTTGCTGACTTGGCACGCTTACACGAGCTTGGCAAAGATCGCCAAAAGCCTGCTGAAAGCCTGAACTACATGGAAATGCTAATGATGGGCGTGATCGACTCGGCGCTTGCCTCGCAAAACGCAGCCGTTGCAGCCGAATCCCTCGGCTTAGGTGTCGTTTATATCGGAGCCCTTCGCAACAAGCCTTTAGACGTCGCAAAGGAACTTGGCCTGCCACCCATGAGTTTCGCCACCTTCGGCATGTGCATCGGACATGTTGACCCAGCAGTCAATAACGTCGTCAAACCGCGCCTGCCTCAAGAGGCCATCTTGCACAAAGAGACCTATCAGCCGCAAGCATACAAGCAGGCCGTGGATTCCTACAACGCAACGATGGAAAAGTTCTACGCAGACCAAAAAATGAAACCACTCGGTCCGTGGGACCTGCATTCACTCAACCGTGTGCGTGGTCCGGAGGCACTAGGTGGTCGCGACGTGCTAGTTGACGCCTTGCGCACCCTCGGTTTTCAAATGAAGTAAGCAATACCCCTTGGCGTCCACGGCATACCGATCCTCCATCGCGCTATGCCTGGGCGTCATCCCCTTGCCGTGTTTGCATTTGCCACATCTGGGTGTAGACACCATCTAAGCTGATCAACTGCTGATGGGTGCCTCGCTCAACGACTCGGCCATGATCCATCACTAAAATTTGATCGGCATGCACGATCGTAGAAAGCCGATGCGCAATGATCAAGGTTGTTCTGTTACGCGCCAAGCCCGTTAACTCCTCTTGCAATGCGCGCTCGGTTTTTGAATCAAGCGCAGAGGTCGCTTCATCAAACACCAGCATAGACGGCTGTTTGAGTAAAGTCCGAGCGATGGCAACACGTTGCTTTTCACCGCCAGATAATTTCAAACCGCGCTCACCAACCTGCGTCGCGTAGCCGTCCGGTAAGTGCTCGATAAATTGCGACATCTGGGCAGCGCGCGCTGCAGCTGCAATCTCTTGCTCTGTCGCACCGGGTCGACCGTAGGCGATGTTGTAGCCAATTGTGTCGTTGAACAAAACAGTATCTTGCGGAACGATACCGATTGATTGACGCAAGCTCGCTTGCTGCACCCGACGGATGTCCTGCCCATCAATCAGGATCTGGCCACTTTGCACATCGTAAAAGCGAAACAACAGCCGGGCCAACGTGCTTTTTCCAGCGCCGCTGCGGCCCACCACTGCTGTGATGGTCCCCGCAGGGATCACAAAACTGACATCATGCAAAATTTGCCGGTTCGACTCATAGTGAAACGAGACGTTCTCAAACCTGAGCTCAGGTCCACGTGACTGATCTTCAATCTGCAGCGGCGGAGCACCCGGCGCATCGGCCACCTCGCGATCCGATTCCAATAACGTAAACATGCGATCCAAGTCTGTGAGCGACTGCTTGATTTCGCGATAGATCACGCCCAAGAAATTCAACGGAATATAAAGTTGAATCATCAAGGTGTTGACCAACACAAGGTCACCAAGCGTCATTGACCCATTTGCTACGCCTAAGGTTGCCCGCCACAGAATCAACACCAAACCTATGGCGATGATCACTTGTTGACCGATATTGAGAAGGGCAAGTGACTTTTGAGATTTGATGGCGGCCGCTTGGTAGCGCAGAAGATTCTCGTCGTAACGCTTAGCCTCAAAGGCCTCGTTACCAAAGTATTTGACCGTCTCAAAATTCAGTAAGGAATCAATTGCCTTTTGGTTTGCTCGCGAGTCCATATCGTTCATCGTGCGACGCAAGTGGGTACGCCACTCCGTCACGATGATTGTGAAAACGATGTAGAGAACGAGTGCTGCGAGTGTGATTGACGCAAACCACAAGTCGTAATTGAGTGCAAAATATCCCAACACCAATACAAACTCGATCAATGTCGGAATGATGCTGTACAACGAATACGACACAAGAGATTGAATTGCTCGCGTACCGCGCTCAATATCTCGGCTCACGCCCCCTGTTTGGCGAGACAAATGGAATCGGAGTGAGAGTGCATGTAAATGCTGAAACACTTCAAGCGCAATTTGACGCACCGCATGCTGCGTCACCCGCGCAAATAGCAACTCGCGCAGCTCTGCAAAGAGCGAAGCGGATAGGCGCAACATGCCGTAACCCACGACAAGCCCAATGGGGACCACAAGCAGTGCGCCGGCGACATTATTGCGCACATCAAGTGCGTCCACAATTTGCTTGAGCATCACCGGGATGCCCAAGTTCGCGAACTTAGCCGCCACCAAGCAGCCGATGGCTAGCAGCACACGATACTTGTACTCCAACAGGTACGGCAATAAATCACGGATGACGCGCCAATCCCCGCGCTGTCGCTTTGCAGCGGGGAGGTCTGGGTCGTGCTTGAACTCTGTCGAACGTCGGGTTGAATGTCTCATGTTTGGATTCTATCGCTGAATACACATTCCCCGCGTTAGAATCCTCATTGATCAGCTCGCCTAGCCAAGGCGCAACTCCGATCGAGCTCCCTCCGTCAACTGTATTTCAAAGATCTCTCTCGCGATGACTACCGTTTCCAGCCTACAGGCAGCAAATCTAAAGAAATCTGCAGACACAATTCTGCAGACTGCGGTTTCTTCTGGCAAGATCCCGGGGGTCGCTGCCGCGGCAACCACCGCCAGCGAATCGTTTTATCAGGGTGCCTTTGGGCTGCGGGCGCAAGGATTACCTACCGCGATGGATCTGGATACGGTCATGTGGATTGCCTCCATGACCAAGCCGCTTGTCGGCACGGCCGCCATGCAACTCGTTGAACAAGGCAAGTTGAATTTAGATGAACCAGCTGCGCGTGTCGTCCCCGATATAGACCGCATTCAGGTAATCGAAGGGTGGGGCGCAGACGGTCAGCCCGTGTTACGCAAACCAAAACGGCAAATCACGTTGCGCCATTTGCTGACCCACACGGCCGGCTTTACCTCAGATGTATGGAGTGAAAACTCATCGCGCTACCTCAAGCTGCATCAACTTCCGCGCGCGGGCTCCGGTCAACGAAATGCAATTGATATCCCCCTATCCTTTGATCCAGGTGAGCGCTGGGAGTATGGGATCAATATCGACTGGGTAGGCTTAATGGTCTCAACCGCAACAGGCCTTCGCCTCGGCGAATACATACAGCAACACATCACCGTACCTCTGGGCATGATGAGCACAGGGTTCAAAATCACACCAGATATGCGTGCACGGCTAGCTAAGGTACACCAGCGCGATGCGGCAAGTGACGCTCTCACAGTCTTGCCTTTTGAAGTTCCTCAAGAACCAGAAATTGATCCTGGCGGTGGTGGCATGTATTCCACCGCGAACGACTATCTACGCTTTACGCGCATGATTTTGAACCAAGGTAGGGGCAACGGCCATCAATTGCTCAAGCCTGAAACCGTTGCACTGATGTCTAAGAACGCGATGGGACCGCTACGTGTTTCTATGCTTGCCGCTTACAACAAGGCTATGTCGCTCGACGCAGAGTTTTTTCCAGGTATAGAAAAAACTTGGGGACTGACCTTTATGATCAATGAGCAACAAGCACCAACAGGTCGTTCTGCCGGCAGCCTCGCCTGGGCGGGGCTGCCTAACGCCTATTTCTGGATTGACCCAACTAAAGGCATCGCCGGCGTCATCATGATGCAGATCCTGCCTTTTGTTGACACGCACGCACTGCAGCTATTTACCGACTACGAGTCTGCGGTCTACCGCTCACTTTGAGGGATACCACTTGGGCGCACGCTTCTCTATAAAGGAAGCGGTGCCCTCGGCGGATTCGGGGAGTTGGCGCAGCGCTGAGTGCTCGCGAATCAAATCATCGAACAAAGCATCATCAAGCAAAGAGCCTGAAACCTGTAGGGTTCGCATCTTTGTGGCTGACACCGCACCAGGTGCGTTCATCAGTAGACCATCGACAATTCGCGCACCCGTCGCCTCCAGGTCCTCAAGAGCACAAACCTCATGCACAAAACCCATGCGCAAAGCGACTTCGGGACCAAAGCGTTCACAGGTCAGCGCGTAGCGACGTACGTTGCGCACACCCATCGCATGGCATAGCTGCGGCAAAATAATTCCAGCAATCAAACCCCAGCGGGCCTCAGTAATGGCAAAAATTGCATTGTCTGCCGCAACAACGATGTCACAGACCGACGCAATGCCAGTACCCCCTCCAAAGCAACCGCCCTGAACAAGAGCAAGGGTTGGGATGGGCACAATATCTAAACGTCGCACTGCTTCGGCGGTTAGGCGGGATACCCGTTCATTTTCTTCAGGGGACTTCACACCCACACCGGAAATCCACGCAAGGTCCGCACCCGCCTGAAAATGACGACCATTTCCACGGATCACGACCGCACGGGCATCAGGCTTTGGGCCGAGAAGATCTAAGGCCTCATGCAAGCCGCTAATAAGATCTTCGTTATAAGCATTATTCACTTTCGGCCGATTTAGCGTAACGGTGACGACTCCGCGAGAATCCACATCGCAAAGTACCGTTCCTTTTCCTAATTCTTTTGACATGCGTCAGTCTCCTTTTTGGAGCAAAGCATACTCCAGGATGTTAAATTCAATAAAAAATAGAGACAACCCGCTTCAAGAGAACATGCATCATGACACCTGAAGAACGCTTAGTTGCGCTCGGCATACAACTGCCGACGCCCCCGGCCCCCATTGCAAACTTTCTACCCTGGCGCAGAGCTGGTCAGCTGCTCTATCTTTCGGGTCAAGGTCCCCGTGACGCTAACGGAAAAATTAGTGTGGGACGGCTCGGGCGGGATTGCTCAGTAGAAAGAGGCTACGCCGATGCCCGCTCGGTTGGCTTGCAACTGCTCGCAACGATTCGCGCGGCTGTAGGCTCGCTCAATCACGTGGAAGCGGTGATCAAGCTGCTCGGCATGGTCAACGCAGAGCCAGACTTTGGCGAACACCCCAAAGTAATCAACGGTTGCTCCGATGTCTTGGTCGAAGTACTAGGAGACCGCGGCAAACATGCGCGCTCCGCGGTTGGGATGGGGTCACTGCCTAATTGCATGACTGTCGAGGTCGAGGCAATTATCCAAATCGCAGAAGGGTATTGAGTGAACCCGCAGATCCAGCAGGAACGCCGCGCTGCTTAAGGTACTATTTACCTCAATCAAACGTGTTTATTCCGTTAACTGACCTATAAAAAAGACTAGCTCTCCATGGAAAAATTAGACGCCATCATCATCGGGTCCGGCTTTTCGGGCATGTATCAACTCTACAGCCTGCGCGACAAACTCGGCCTCAAGGCTAAAGTCCTGGACGGTGCAAGCGGCGTGGGCGGCACATGGTTCTGGAATCGCTATCCCGGCGCGCGATGCGATTCAGAAAGTCACACGTACATGTATTACTTCTCAAAAGATTTGGTAAATGAATGGGAATGGTCGGAGCGCTACCCACAACAGCCAGAAATTTTGCGCTATCTGAACTTTGTTGCAGACAAACTCAACTTGCGTTCGGATATTGAATTAAATACGCGCATGTCTGAGGCCCACTTTGACGTCGCGACCAACCGCTGGAACATCAAGACTGAAAATGGCAAAGAGTACAACGCCAAGTATCTGATCACTGCAGTGGGTTGCCTCTCGTCGGCGAATCTTCCAAAGATCGAAGGCTTGAGCGACTTCAAAGGTGAGTGGTATCACACGGGGCAATGGCCGCATGAGGGTGTAGATTTCACGGGTAAGCGCGTTGCGCTGATCGGCACGGGCTCCACAGGCATTCAAGCAACGCCAGTCATTGCTTCAACAGCCAAGCATCTGACCGTGTTTCAACGCACACCCAACTACAGCCTTCCCGCCCGTAATGCACCGCTGACCCCCGAATTCAAGAAGTATGCCAAGCAGCATGCAGCTGAGATTTATAAGATCATGACCACAAATACGAATGGTCACGGTTTTTATATCGAAGATGTATCTGCGCTTGATGTACCCGAAACTGATCGGCTAAAAGCCTTCGAAGAAAAATGGGAGATGGGGGGCTTTCAGTTTCGCGCGCTCTATCGCGACATTCTGACGAGTGCCGCTGCAAACGAAACGGCTGCAGAATTCCTGCGCGGAAAAATCAAAGAGATTGTTAAGGACCCTTCGGTTGCCGAAGACCTCGCCGACATCGATCACCCCTTCGCAGCTAAGCGTCCCCCAATTGACTCAGGCTATT
>CAMCWG010000025.1 GCA_945882005.1 Bordetella parapertussis | reverse complement strand
AAGATGGCCTCGATGGCTTGCACATCGGAATCGAGGGCGACCAGGACTTGATTATCTTGGATGTCATGTTGCCTCGCATGGATGGATGGGGGGTGTTAAAAGCGCTGACTCAGGCGGGGGTTACGACACCCATTATTTTTTTAACTGCCAAAGACCAGGTTGAAGACCGAGTGCGCGGCCTTGAACTCGGCGCGGCTGACTACTTAGTGAAACCCTTTTCTTTTGCCGAACTTTTGGCGAGGGTACGAAATGTCTTACGACGCGGTCCAACGGCGACAGACAGCTCAACCTTGCAGATCGCCGATCTAGAGGTAGATCTACTTCGACGTCGCGTTACTCGTTCAGGAAAACGGATTGACTTGACACCCAAGGAGTTTGGCTTATTAGAGTTGTTAGCACGACGCCAAGGTGAGGTCTTACCGCGCTCTTTGATCGCGTCTTTGGTTTGGGATATGAATTTCGATAGTGATACCAATGTCATTGACGTAGCGATGCGCCGCTTACGTGCCAAAGTAGACGAAGGTTTTGAAGTTCGGCTGATTCAAACAGTGCGTGGGGTAGGCTATGTACTAGATCCGCACAAGGTCGCGTAATGTTCAAACGACTGACGCTGGTATCTCGTTTAACAGTTCTGTACGCCTTGATTTCGGCGTTAGTACTATGCGGACTTGGCATGATGGTCGCACGTGAAAGCTATTTGCACTTCGTTGATCTGGATCTGGCTTATCTGCAAGGCAAAGCAAGCCTAGTACAACGTAACCTAGATCAAAACTCTGATTTAAACGCAATAAGATCCGTAATAGAGCAGCAAATGGACAGTCACGAGGGTCTGTACATTGCGCTAACAGATGCAGCATCCTTTCGCCCATCCACCAAAGACATAGATTTTTCACAACTGATTAACGTCAAACTTACGGCTGGTGAGACCTATGATTGGCAAACACGCGGGCTGACTTTGAGGGGGATTAAGGAACCCCTAAAACAGGGTGGATTTTTATTGGTAGCCCTAGACTTACATCATCACGCCCATTTCATGACACAGCTGCACTACTCCTTGGCGCTTTATTTGTTTATTGCGACGATTCTCAGCGGTCTATTGGGTTGGTGGGCAGCTCGGCGCGGCTTATCTCCTCTACGCGTAATGCGAGAACGCGCCCGCAACATCGACGCGCGTCAACTAAATATTAGAATGCCAACGGAAAATAGTTCACCGGAGCTCGCCGAGCTCGCGCAGGGGTTGAATCTCATGCTCGCAAGGTTGGAGGCTGATTTTCAACGTATTTCGGATTTTTCAAGCGATCTCGCGCATGAGCTGCGCACTCCGATTACCAACTTGATGACTCAGACACAGGTCACACTGACGCGCGAACGAGACTCTGCCGCGTATCGTGACACGCTTGCTTCAAACGCCGAAGAGTTTCAGCGTTTAGCTCGCATGGTGTCCGACATGTTGTATCTTGCCAAGACCGAGAATGGAGTTGAGCTTCCCAATCGTGAGCCGCTCTCACTCGAAAAAGAGGTGCGCGCGTTATTTGACTTTTATGAGGCGGTCGCTGAGGAAGCAGGCGTGCGCCTGTCGCTCGACGGAGATGCAACGATTATCGGCGATCGTTTGATGGTGAGGCGCGCCATCAGCAACTTGTTATCGAATGGACTGAGGCATGCGTTTAAGCACTCTGTGGTTGAGGTCAGTATCACCGTCCTCTCTGCAACTGTTGAACTATCCGTAACGAACACGGGTAATTCAATCGATGAAGCGATGATCCCTCGGTTATTTGATCGTTTTTACCGAACCCAAAAATCTCGGCCACACCCTGAGCTTAGTGGTAGCGGCTTAGGTCTTTCCATCACCATGTCGCTAATGCTGGCTCATGATGGCACTGTTCGGGTCAGTTCGAATGAACGAAACACCAGATTTACACTCGTGTTTCCCACCTTAAGCAAAGTCGTGTAGCAGTCCCATCCCGCGATCTTGGGCTAGGCCGCGTTTATTTTTGGTGGGCGGTACAAGGTTCGAACTTGTGACCCCTGCCGTATGAATAGTAATCCGACACTATTTACCGACCTGAAGCAAGACTAGGTATTGACTGCTTCTAAAAATATCGATATTCTTACAAACAGCCTATCGATCAATAAGTGACCAGAAATGTCTAATACCGCCACGCTATCGAGCAAGTTCCAAATCTCCATTCCGAAAGAGCTCAGAGAAACCATGCATTGGTCCGCTGGCCAGGAATTTGTGTTTCTTCCCAAGGGTGATGGGCTACTCATGATTCCCGTACCCGAGCTCAATCAACTTCGAGGCATCGCAAAAGGCGCAAATACCGACAAGTACAGAGACCGCAAGGATCGCTTCTGATGGCATCCCAAAAACTTTGGGTTGTGGACACCTCTGCATGGATTGAATGGCTAACTGATAGTCAGCACGGAAAAAAACTCAACAACAGATTTCCTGCAAAGGACTTTTGCGTTGTACCAACGATCGTACAACTGGAGTTATCGAAGTGGCTGACGAGAGAGCTTGGCGAAGAGCGAGCTGATAATGTGATCGCCTATACGCAAAAATGTATTGTGGCACCGCTTGAAACTAGCATTGCATTGTTAGCGGCCGAATGTCATCGAAAATTCAAACTGGCAACCGCTGACGCGATCGTTTATGCCACAGCGCAACATTGCGGCGCCGAATTACTGACTTTTGACGCCCATTTTGCCAAGCTGCCTGCAGTGACTTATTTGGCGAAGTAACCTAGTATTTTTGGTGGGCGTTACAAGGTTCGAACTTGTGCCCCCTGCCGTGTGAAGGAAACACTTCGCGCAAACGGGACTTTATCTTAGCTCAAATCAGACACTAACGACATCCCTCACGGGGCCGATGTTAGTGGCGGCTTGAAGACAAAGAGTACTTATCAGGACGTCAATTTACCGCCTTAAGCAGCAGCCAATATTAAGTGTCCCACATCTGCTTTAGTTGGACGAAGCTTTATTTCAATGTCATAGCCCAGCCGAGTCAGACAGTCCATCAGTTTGCGCTCAGACAGATTAGTAAAGTCGCCGCGCATCATGTCTGAGACCTTTGGATGGGAAATGCCCATCCGTTTGGCCGCCTCTTGTTGTGTCAGGCTACGGCTTTTCATGGCTTTTCTGATTTCGATCACCAAGCCAGTTTTGATCTTGAGCTTTTCAGCATCAGCCAGGCCAAGATCAGCAAACACATTACCAGAACTACGATGCACTTCAACGCCGTCAATAAGTCGAGTTTTCATTTCCGCAAATCCTTTACATACGCTTCAGCAATTTTCAACCTGGCGTGAATAATATCCATGTCTTCTTTCGGCGTGGCGATGCCACGTTTGCTTTTCTTTTGAAAGCAGTGAAGGACGAACACTGCCTCAGGAAACTTAACGGTGTAAACCGCACGATAGGTACCGCCAACATCGTCCTCTACCACCTCAAGCACTCCTGCACCACCAAAGCCTTTGAGTATTTTGGCTGCATCATGCTTGTCACCAGCCTGTGCCAGCGACAAAGCAAAGCCGAAAAGCCGCCGAACATCAGCAGGTAAATCCATTAAGTCTTTAAAGCTACTACCTAACCATTCAAGAGGTTTTTCATTTGTGGTCATGTATAAATATATATGAAATGGTATAAAAAATCAAATAAAAAGATTTCTCAACAGCTGTCGTGTTCCATTACCGTTTATCAAAATTTATACGCACAAATGTTGTTGAAGACGTAATACTAACCGCCCGGTTGTGCCCCCATTTTTAGGGATTGCGTAAATAAACACCGTACAAGCAGCCGTTGAAAGTTCACCCCGTCTTTTTGGGCCTTGTTGAATAGTCGTGCTCGGACGGATGCGGCCAAGTTTCGTTTTGTCATACAAGGCTCTCAAGATAGGGGCGCATGACATTGGCGACTCGGCAAAGCTGAGCCGTCTCCCATAGTTCATCCATTGTGACTTTTTTCTGTTTCCAGGCATCCCTCAGTGCTTCAAGTGCGATGTCTAGCCCTATCTTGTTTCGAAATTTGAAACAGTCGACGATGGTCTTGGCGACCGATGTGACCGGTATATACACCACACCGTCGATTGCTTTTTGTTCAACAGCTAATCCGAGATCGGAAAATCTCACGACGTGCAGTGGTGGATAGCTCACGCTAGGCGCCCGCGCTTTGGACGAAATGGCTACCCAGACTTCGTGAGAATTCTGGGTTGTAAGCCCATGAATTTGTAACGCTGTCAGGAGGCAAAAAACGATGTTGGGATTCTTGATTGCCAATTGCGCTAGTTGATCCAGTTCCGTAAGCGCTCTATCAGGGCTCGCGTAAAGGCCACGACTAATTCGGACTAGCGTACCGCTGCGCAACAACTGCTGCAACGTTGCCCCAGATGCCCCCACATGCGCAAGTGCGCGTGCACGCACCAACCCATTAGCGTGAACGAGTTCCAACGCAGAATTTGAGATTTTTGATGACATTGCAATATTTTACGGAATTGTCGGCAAATGTCAATATTTACATACAAAATCGTATTTTCGAAATAACATTTTTATGCCAGCGAATGACTGGAGGTTCTAATCTTTAGTTGTGAATTCTTTTTATTTTGGTGGGCGGTACAAGGTTCGAACTTGTGACCCCTGCCGTGTGAAGGCAGTGCTCTACCACTGAGCTAACCGCCCAATCTGAGGCGCGCATCGTGCGGCTGGATTGGTATGAACGAAAATATTCAAGAACGAGATTGTACACAGACTGAGCTACCGGCACTTATTCCGTTGATTCTATTCAATATTGGGTTGCGGTCGTATTTGAACTAAGCCTTTGAAACTAGTGATTTTCTTGCTGAATTCACTAATACCCAGCCCTAACCATCCACCTTTTAGGTCGCGAGCGATTTGTCACATCATTCCACTAGCACCCCAGCCAAGTTCCCAAAAAAATTGCTTTAACACAGGGGCCTTGGGGAGCGTCGAAAGAATCATCTCTCTGTCGAAGTGGTAGTCCTTAGAATATGTCAAAAACTCCGACTCAATTTTTGTGGAGCCTTTCGCTTTTTGTTCCACAACGTACCGCAGAATTAAAGCCGTGTTGTACTCGACATCGAAATTAGCGAGCGCATTCTCATTGCAATATTCATCGGAATTTAAGCCAAGTGACAGAAAAGCATCCAAGCCACTCAACAGTCGAGGCAGATCAAGAATCTCTGGCTTAAACCCCACTTTGAGATCTAACAACCGGCTGTCAGGTCTCTGCTGTACCGGCAAATATCTCGCCTTGTTGTTTAAATGACGATCAATTTTTCGATATATCGCTGGAACTGTTCGTCCGGAGTAATAAAGGATATTTTTTTGGCCGGAAGTGAACAATAGGGTGTGCATTGCACTCCCAGCGTAACCAATAATATTTTTATGTCTGTTAAAGGCCCTGAATTGTTGTTCGATCGATAACGATTCAGGACAAATGATGCAGGCACCAGCACCCTTTAGAAGTTGATGCACAAGTCGTTCACCCACAACATATCTGCTGTAGCCTGGAATCAACTCATGTCGCGATACGAATAACGGCTCATCCGTATCGTTTGTTGGAAAGCAATGTATCTCGTTAAAGTATCTGCTAAGTTTTAGATAATCAGGATGAAAAAAATCAGGATAAATGACCGCTCGGTCGGGTATTGTCAGTGAATGAATGATGGTTGGTCTTTCTATTATTCTGACTCTATCCCCAATTCCTAGTAAGTCAAAAAAGTCTTGTGCAAACTTAGGGATGCCTGCGTCTGTCATCAGAAAAACAAAGGTATCAGACCTTCCCGCTTGGGAAATGATCCACAGTCTTGATAATGTATCGCACAAGAAGTGCCCAAAATGATTATGAAGAATCCCTAGGAAGATGGTCTCTCCATGAATTCGCTCAAAATCACCATTAAAGTAACTTACCAGTGTGGGCTTATCATACGAAACCACACTGGGGTTTTTTCCCATTACTCTCGCTGACTCATCAATAAATTCACTGTCATTGGAGTAAAGCCCGCCGCAGAATAGAAAACTACTGTTTAGCTGTCGTTCAAGCGCAAAACAGCGAACATCAAAGTGAGTTTTACTCGTAAGTTGTCTGTAACGATTGAAAAAAGACAGCACTGGGCTTCCTTTCTAAAAATTCTTTGTCGTTTTAAACAAGAGCTGACAAGCATAAACTCACATGTCTTTGCCGCGAATGTAGTCACTCCTGCGTCGACTGTCGTTGCGCAGGGCACAAGGAAAGTAAAAACACGGCCACAAGTATTGGCACCACCGCCCAGTTAAACGCTTCACCTGGAGCAACCCCCTCGGTGACGACTGGTTTTAGATGGCCTTCGAGAGCCCGCAGAGGCGGTTCAAGGATAAAAACAAGAAGCACGAGCGGAACGAGTCCTCGGTAACGCAACAAAAGTACCCATAGCAGTAACGCCAACAACAGCTGGACAGCGCCCCATTGCCCGAATATTGCAACAATATTTGCGCCACCAGCAACCGATAGGTCTATGGTCGCAATACTTTGTGCACCACCATCGGGAGCAAACATATGTATAAGGCTGCGCACTGTGATCAGGCACAGGTATAACACTGCGAACCACCAAGCTAAGGCTGGGCTGCTTGAGATAGATGGATTGACAGGAAACAATGCGGTCAGATCAGGTCGCCAGACTTTCGGCAGCATATTTTTCACAAGAACCCCAACGGTTTAGGTGCTATGGCAATGAGCACTACAGCTTAGCTTATTTACCTAGAACGGCGCCATTGCTTACTTCAAAGCAGGCGTCTCCCTATGCATAGCGGCTTTTAGGTCTGCGCTCAACTTTGACTTCTAAACGATCTGTCCTTGAAGCATGTCATTGCAAGCAAAATCAGCCATAATTCACTCCAAACAACACCTATTCGAGACAAGCCGTGAAAATTACCGCGATTACCGCTATTCCACTCTCTTTTCGCCTCGATCAGGGCAAAACGGTAACCATGGGCATTGGCAGCACCACAAAGCGTGACGCTATCATTGTCAAGGTCGAAACCTCTGAGGGCATTACGGGCTATGGTGAGGCACACCCGGGGCGCAGCCCCGGTGCGGTAGTGAGCCTCATCCACAACACGCTCGCGCCTATGCTCATCGGCATGCAGGCGACAGACTGTATCGGCGTTTGGAAGCGTGTGCATCGCATGCAACTCTCCAGCCACGGCGTAGGCTCGGGTGCGTCGCTCGGCTTGGCCGGTATCGACATGGCACTTTGGGATATTCGTGGCAAAGCCGCAAATATGCCGCTATATGAATTGCTTGGTGGTAGCAAGCGTCGTCTGCCAGCCTATGCTGGCGGCATCTCGCTCGGCTATCAGCCCAAAGAATCGCTCGCCGAGGAGGCGCAGGAATATGTCGCGCGTGGCTACAAGGCAATCAAGCTGCGCCTGGGCGACACCGCGGCAAAAGATATCGAACGCGTCTTGCATGTACGCAAAGTGCTCGGCGATGACATCGATATTTTGACCGACGCCAACACCGCCTACACCATCGCAGATGTACGTCGTGTGTTACCTGTGCTCGCCGAGATCAAGGCCGGCTGGCTTGAAGAGCCCTTCGCCTGTAGCGACTTTGCTTCTTACCGCGAAGCAGCCAAAATCACATCGCTCGTCCCCATCGCGGCTGGCGAAAACCACTACACGCGCTTTGAGTTCGCACAGTTACTCGAAGCAGGCTCGATCCGAATCTGGCAACCAGACTTATCCAAATGCGGTGGCATCACCGAAGGCTTAGCGATTGCAGCGCTCGCCTCCGCGCATCGCATTCCGATGAACACCCACAGTTCGGCGACAGGCTTGAATCATGCAGCAACGATTCACTTCGCCTCGGCCATAGAAAACACACAATATTTTGAAGCCTGCGTATCGCATTACAACCCACTACGCGATATGTTCGGTGTGAGTTTTGAGATCGGCAAAGACGGCTGCGTCGAACCCCTCGACAAACCGGGAATCGGTATCGAAGTAGACGAATCGATCTTTGCAAAATACCCCTTGATTGACGGTCCTGGTTATGTAGTCAAGTTTTAATCATTTAAACGGAGACATAAAATGAACGCACTACTTAAACAACTGTTGCTCTCAGCAGCACTCGCTTGTTCGCTCGTCACACCCGGCTTCGCACAACAATTTCCGACCAAGACGGTAAAGATCGTCGTGCCCTACCCACCCGGTGGCTTTAACGATACGCTCGCACGCATCTCTAGCGATAAGCTTGGCAAGATTTGGAACCAATCAGTTGTCGTTGAAAACAAGCCCGGCGGTAACACCACGATCGGCAATACCTATGTCGCCAAATCACCGGCAGATGGCTACACCATCCTCATCTCCCCCCTACCGTTCTCTGCACTGCCCGGTTTATATGGCAGCAAGCTTCCCTACGACGCCTTAAAAGATTTTCAGGCATTGATCTGGGCAGGCTCTGCACAAAACGCGCTGGTGACTCGCAAAGGTTTAAACATTAAGAGTGCGAAAGAGCTCGTTGAGTATGCCCGCACCAATCCAGGCAAACTCAATTACGGCTCAACAGGATCTGGCTCATCAAACCATCTCTCGATGGAACTGCTGATGAATATGACTGGCGTCAAACTCACGCACGTACCCTACAAAGGAAGCGCACCTGCCGTCGCAGCACTGATGGCGGGCGAGATTGACGTATTGTTCGACAACGTGCCCAACGTGATTCAACAGATTCGCGCTGGCACAGTACTGGCAATTGGCGTCAGTGGCGTCAAGCGCACGGCGCTACTGCCCGACACCCCAACCGTTGCAGAATCGGGCGTACCGGGCTTTGAGGTGAACGTTTGGTTTGGCATGCAAGTGCCCGCAGGAACTCCGCCCGCAATTGTCAAGCAGGTCAATGGTGAGCTCGTCAAAATCTTCCGCGAGCCCGATGTCACTAAGCGCTTTAATGATCAGGGTGTTGAAGTTGTCGCAAGTACCCCTGAAGAATTCAGCAAGCTACTTCAAAGCGAAGTCACGAAGTGGTCCAAGCTGATTAAAGACGCAAACATTCGGATTGAGTAACGATGAAGATTCAAGATGTCACGCTGACACTATTTAGCTGGGACGATATTCCCTCAACTAGTTACGGTGCGCATACCGGTCGGTTTGCAGGTGGCAGCAAGCTTGGCTTGCTGTCCATCACGACCGATCAAGGTGTTACGGGCCATGCATTTTTGGGCTCTGCATTTTTTCCAGCGGACATGGACGGGTCAAGTCTCATTCGTTACCTCAAGCCGATTCTGCTCCAACAGAATCCGCTCGATCGTGAGCGGCTCTATAAGGCGATGTGGAAGCGCGTGAGAACAACGACGGCTCGGTGTATCGGAGCTGTCGACGTTGCGCTTTGGGATATCGCGGGCAAAGTGGCCAACCTTCCCATCCATCAACTACTTGGCTCCTACCGTGACCATGTCCCTGCCTATATCAGTTCTGCCGTGCTCTCCAGCCCGCAAGCCTATGCGGACGAGGCGCAACATTACAAGGAGTTGAATCTTGCTGCATACAAAATTCATCCACCTCAAGTTTGGCGCGAAGACATCAAAGTGTGTGAAGCCGTTCGTGGAGCTGTCGGTGATGACTATGTACTGATGCTCGATTCAGTGTGGAGCTACGATTACACACAAGCCTTGCGTGTGGGTAAAGTGATCGAAGAGCTTGATTTCTACTGGTATGAAGATCCACTTGCAGATGCCGACATCTATAATTATGTCGAACTAAAAAAGCATCTGCATATTCCAATTATGGCGACCGAGTATCCGGCCGGAGGTCTAGATTCGTACGCGCCTTGGATCAAAGAACGTGCGACCGATTTCTTGCGCGGCGATGTGGCCGTCAAGGGTGGGATCACAACGCTAATGAAGACTGCGCACTTAGCAGAAGCATTTCACTTGAATTACGAAGTGCATCACGGCGGAAATTCGCTTAATAACTTTGCGAATCTGCATGTGATTATGGCGCTACAAAACACCGAACTGTTTGAGGTGCTGCTGCCGTCTGAATCACAGAAATATGGTTTGCTTCAAGACATAGAAATCGACGCCCAAGGTATGGTGCATGCACCCAACGGGCCCGGCTTAGGTGCGCAAATTGATTTTGACTTAATTAAGCGCAAGACCCTAGGGGTGTTGTCTTAAGTAGCTTTGCTCGCAGCAGTGTCGACGGGCGTGCCTTCATCCAAGGTGCGCCATAGACACTTACCTTTGACTGATTTGTCGAGTGCAGCCAAATACTTTTCGTGTGCCTCGAGCTCTTGTGCACTAGGCAAAATCACTCCAAGCTTGGCGACATCACTGCGATGCGTATTGGCTGCAACGCCCTCCTTAGAGGGCACATCAAATTGATCGATCATCAAACTGTCTTGCCCGCGTGTCATGGCAAGCCAGACTTCCGCCAATAGGCGTGAATCAAGTAATGCACCGTGCAAAGTACGATGTGAGTTCAACACCCCATAGCGCTCACACAAAGCATCTAGCGAATTACGTTTACCAGGATGTAGCGTTTTGGCATGTGCCAAAGAGTCTGTCACGCCCGCGCAGAAATTCGTCACGGTATCGCGCTCTAAACGAGCGAGCTCAGCGTTCAAGAATTTAAGGTCGAAGGGCGCATTATGAATAATCAGTTCAGCGCCTTCAATAAACTTCAGAAAATCATCCGCCTGATCTTTGAATCTCGGCTTATCGGACAAAAATTCCGTTGTTAAACCGTGCACATCTAGCGCACCTGGATCGCTATCGCGATCTGGATTCAAGTATGTATGAAAATGATTGCCCGTTACCGTGCGGTTCAATACTTCGACTGCACCGATCTCAATGACGCGATGTCCGTGCGCAGGATCGAGTCCCGTTGTTTCAGTATCGAGGATTATCCAGCGCATACGATTCAAACCATTCAGTAAAAAATAACAAACAAGTAATGAGGCAGGACATCATACCTCTCACATCTTGGCGCGCGCTTCTTCAACACCGCGGTTAGCCAACAGGTCAGCACGCTCATTACCCGGATCGCCCGCATGGCCTTTGACCCACTTCCAGGAGATCGAATGCTTGGCCACTTCCTCATCCATTCGTTGCCAAAGGTCTGCATTCTTCACCGGCTTTTTGTCGGCAGTACGCCAGCCACGTAGCTTCCAACTATGAATCCACTCCGTCATCCCTTTCATGACGTACTGAGAGTCGACATGCAACAGCACTTTGCAAGGGCGCTTTAAAGCGCCCAAGGCTTCAATCACGGCGAGCATTTCCATCCGATTATTGGTTGTCAGTGGTTCTCCGCCATGTAGCGTCTTTTCAACGCCCCCCATTTTCAGTAAAGCGCCCCAACCTCCTGGGCCTGGGTTCCCTTTGCAAGCGCCATCGGTCCAGATCTCAACTGCTTCTTCGTTTTGCATGCGCTCTACTTAGTGATGATCCGGGCGCTCAATGACCCGGTCGGTGTTGTGTTGAAGGGCAACGCCAGCTGCACGGGCAGCCACACGCTTAGACTGACGGGCCTTCCAGCGAGGAGTGAGTAGTCGCATACCTGGCACGCGCTTTACGGCGGACACGACATAGATGCCCCCGCACACTGGCCACCAGCGATTACCCGCCTGCTCTGCAAAAGAAAACCGCTCGATCCACTTTTTAGTGCCAAATGGCGGAACATAACAACCAAAGTGACCTAAATCGATATCAAATGAAAGAAGTTTGAACCAATCCTTTAACCGTGGGAGTGAAACTTGGGCATGAGAGGGCACTGGCAAGTAGTTTTTGCCCGGCAAGCGGTTCCGTGCTCCCCATAAACTCCAAGGATTGAAGCCAGATAAGACAATCCGCCCCTCAGGCACAAGAACACGATCCACCTCGCGCAAGACCTCATGCGGATGCTCAGTTAACTCTAAGCCGTGAAATAACACTAATAAATCAATGCTTTGCGTCTCGAAGGGTAGAAATTCAGGCTCGGCTTGGACCACCCCCACCCAATCCTGACTCTGCATTTCTGTGGGTAATGCTGCGCCGCAATACGCCTTAACCGGCATACGGTTGGCACGTAACAGGTCTAATTCGGGCGTGCCAAGCTGAATGGCGTTATAGCCAAACACATCCGCAACGATCGCATCGAACCTAGACTGCTCCCACTCGCGGGCATATTGCCCGGAATCGGTTTGCAACCAGTCGCCGAGACTTACAATGGACGATTGTGTTGTTGACACGTGCTTCCCATAATTGAAGATGCCTGCTGAAAAAACAGTTGCGAACCACCTTGCCCCGGGCATTTACCCAATCAGGGCTTTTAGCGACAACTACATCTGGCTGCTGACCAACGGGCACATCGCTGCAGTCGTCGATCCGGGGCAATCCGCACCGGTATTAGACACCCTGAAGCGCCACAACCTAAAGCTTGTCAGTATTTTACTCACCCATCACCATCAAGACCATGTGGGTGGCGTAGCCGATTTAGTCGCGCATTCGGGCGCCCATGTCTTCGGCCCTGCCTCCGAAGTGCTGCCCGTCTGCGACACCCCCCTCCAAGAGACCGATACGGTCGAAGATACATCGCTCGGTTTACGCCTATCCGTTCTAGACGTGCCCGGGCACACGGCCGGACACATCGCCTACGCAGGTACGTTTGAGGGTGACTCCATACTTTTTTGCGGGGACACGCTATTTGCGGCGGGTTGTGGGCGGCTCTTTGAAGGGACCCCAGCCCAAATGGATGCCTCGATGGGCAAGCTTGCCGCGCTGCCGCCACAAACCCGGGTCTATTGCGCGCACGAGTACACCTTATCGAATATGCGCTGGGCCCGTGCCGTCGAGCCAGACAATCAAGTGCTAGCGCGCTGGCAAGAGGCGGCGCAAAAGACAAGGGACCAAGACGAACCCACCCTGCCAAGCACAATCGCCCAAGAGCTTGCCTGCAACCCTTTCATGCGCGTACGGCAACCGACCGTTGCGCAAGCCGCTGCCCTACGGGCACAACGCACACTTGCAAGCCCTGTCGAGGTCTTCGCTGCGCTGCGTGAGTGGAAAAACAACTTCCGTTGATGCTGATGCAAAAATTTCGCGCTCTTGTTTACGTCTTCTTGGTGTGTTTGACTGGCTGCGCAGGTCTCTCGGACGGTAGCGGGCGTCTAGTCGCGCAAGACACTTCACGCACAATCGACCTGACCGTGCCAGCCTTAGATGCCTGGGAGCGCATTCGTCGGGGTTACGCCATCCCTAATTTGAACACTCCGCTCGTCGATAAATGGACGCGATACTACGCCTCTCATCCAGAGGCAATGCAACGCATGGCCTCGCGCGCGGGCAAGTATTTGTATTACATCGTTGAAGAGATCAACCGGCGAGGCCTGCCTACCGAGTTAGCGCTTCTCCCGTTTGTCGAAAGTGCATACAACCCAGTTGCCTACTCCCGCGCAAAGGCCTCGGGTTTGTGGCAGTTTATCCCCAGCACCGGCACACAATTTAAGCTCAAACAAGATTGGTGGCACGACCAACGACGCGACCCGATTGCCTCTACCAAGGCAGCGCTCGACTACCTTTCGTATCTCTTTGAGTTCCAGGGCGACTGGTATCTCGCACTCGCCTCATACAACTGGGGAGAAGGCTCAGTAAAGCGCGCAGTCACCCGCAACATGGCTGCCGGTAAACCTACCGATTATTTGTCTCTCAATATGCCGGACGAAACCCGTAACTACGTACCGAAGTTACAGGCAATCAAAAATATTGTCGCGGATCCGGAACGGTATGCTGTTCTGTTGCCAGAGGTAAGCAATGAGCCTTATTTCGTAACGGTAAAGAAGACTGTCAACGTTGACTTTACTGTTGCAGCAGAGCTCGCTGAAATGCCAATTGAAGACTTTCAGGCACTTAACCCATCATTCAATCAGCCTCTAATATCACCTCAAGAGGACCACGTCGTGATTTTGCCGCGCGACAAAGTAGATATATTCAAAACTAATCTCGCCCAATACAAAGGTGAACTGTCGAGCTGGAAAATGTACGAAGCTCAACAAGGCGAAACCTTTGCCTCTATTGCTGCAAAATTCGGTATCCCGGAATCTCGACTACGCGAAGCCAACCGGATCCCTGTCAGCGTCAGAAGCGCCGGCGACCAGTCCCTCTTGATCCCAACGCCAGCCGCACAGGGCATTCGAATCACGCCGCAAATAGCCGCAGCACAAACGGTGCGAACCCATACAGTTAGCAACGGTGAGTCTCTCGCAACGATCGCCCGTCGCTACGGCACAACGGTTGCTACACTGCGCGCACTTAACAATCTAAAATCCGATACCGTTCGGATAGGAATGAAACTCCGAATCCCGGGTACCGGGTCTCGGAGTTAATCTACACTTCGTATATCTTTTATTTCACTTTTAGGACCATTCCATGGGCTTTCTCTCTGGCAAACGTATTCTGATTACAGGCGTCATCTCGAATCGTTCGATCGCATACGGCATCGCCAAGGCGTGTCACGAACAAGGTGCTGAGTTAGCCTTCACGTTTGTCGGCGAGCGCTTTGAGGAGCGCGTGAAGGAATTTGCTGCAGAATTCGGTAGCCAAATCGTCTTGCCCTGCGATGTGGCAGAAGACAGTCAAATCGAAGCAACGTTTACAGAGCTAGGCAAGCACTGGGACGGTCTTGATGGCTTGGTGCACTCCATTGGTTTTGCGCCTCGCGAAGCGATTGCAGGGCAGTTTCTCGATGGCCTTTCGCGCGAGGCTTTCCGTATTGCGCACGACATTTCCGCTTACAGCTTCCCGGCACTGGCAAAAGCCGCTCGCCCAATGATGCAGGGTCGCAATGGTGCCCTGCTCACCTTGACCTATCTCGGCGCTGAAAAAGCCATGACCAACTACAACACTATGGGTCTGGCCAAAGCTTCACTAGAAGCATCGGTCCGTTACCTCGCGGCTAACCTAGGCCCAGAAGGTATTCGCTCAAACGGGATTTCCGCCGGTCCGATCAAGACCTTAGCAGCCAGTGGCATCAAAGACTTCTCCAGTATTTTGAAGTTTGTAGAGGCCAACGCCCCAATGCGTCGCAACGTTACGATTGAACAAGTTGGCAATGTCGCAGCGTTCCTGCTTTCAGACCTTTCAGCTGGCGTAACCGGTGAAATCATTCATGTCGATTCAGGGTTCTCAAATATCGTTGCGGGCTTAAACGAGTAAGACCGTGACAACGGCTTGCGCGGTGACCCCTGCAAGCCTTAGCCGTTTTTTTCGACCAGTCTGTCCCGATACTAGCTCTACCTGACGACGCGGGATTGATAGTTGCTCTGCAATCCAAGCAACCAGAACTTCGTTGGCGCGATTTTCAACTGCTGGCGCATTTAGTGCGACCTTCAGTCGTCCATCATGCTCACCCACGACACGCGACAATTTCGCGCCGGGCTGGCAATGTAACAAGAGATCGATTCCGTCTTTCGAAAGAATCAACCAAGCGGGAAACGTAGCGTCAGCGCCAGCCGAAGACATACATCAACGCGCCGCCAACGACACCTGCGCCCAAAATTAAAACCATTGTATTGATGCGCGTGAGCATGATCAGCGTCAAAGTGGTTAGTGCGAGCGCTGCAGACAAAAGTCCATTAATCGCACCTTGTGCCACGGCATAAACACCCGAGCACATTAAGCCAATCGCAATCGGCTCCATCGCGTTTTGTACCGCGCGTCGCCAAGGACGCTCACCGATTTTGTGCCAGAGCCGTCCAACGGATAAACACAAGACGCTTGAAGGCAATAAGAAAGACAGCAACACCACTGCCGCCCCCAGGAACCCCTCAATCTTGTAGCCGAAGATCACGACCATCAACATGTTTGGGCCGGGTGATAGCTGGCCCATACTATAGATATGTACAAACTCAAGACGATCGAGACCAAAGCGCATAGCCAAAACGTTTTGCATCTCTGGCAGCACTGCTGTGCCACCACCCACAGCAAGCACCGAAAGCATGCTGAAGGTCAAGGCGAGCTGAAGCAAGACGCTCATTGTTTTTTCTCTGCGTCGATTTCTATCAAGCCAGAGGCAGGACGGTGTAACCACAAACCGATTGGCACCATAATGAGCAACACCGTCACAAGCGAGAGCTTAAAGAAACTCATACACACAAAGGTCGCAAGAATGACCGGCACTGATTTCACGCGCTTGAAATGCGGCCTTCCGATGCGTAAGGTAACTGACGCAATTAAACCAGTCGCTCCTGCTGATACACCCGCTAAAAGTACATTCGCCAAAGGGTAGTCAGCTCCTTGGCTATAGGCCACGGCTGCTGCTAGGACAAAGCACACACCAGGTGAAATCAGACCAAAGACAGCGGCAAACGCACCTGCTAAGCCACGAATTCGATCACCAGACAGCATCGCCAAATTAACGGAGTTCAAACCTGGCATCGTCTGGCCCATGGCGAGAATCGCCATGAACTCATCGTTCGTGAGCCACTTACGCTTTTCAAGCAACAAGCGGCGCTCATAAGCCATAATGCCACCACCAAAGCTAACCAAGCCGATCAACAGAAATTCAAAAAAAATACTACGAATATTTGGAGTTGGCTTTTCGGGCACTGCTGGCGTGTGGTTCGGTGTCTGCGAAGCCTGCATCGGTGTAGGTTGAGTCATGAGTATGAGATCGTAATGCCGGCGCAAAGCACGCCACAATGCAATCCTCAGACTATACTCAAAGCAAACCGACCACCAGTAATTTTTCTATTGAACAGATCATGAACCTACCCGAACTCTCAGCTCTTGAACTACGTCGCCTGATTGGTACCAAGACGATCTCGCCGGTCGAATTAATGGATGCCTGTATCGCGCGTATTGAACAATACAATCCAGCAATCAATGCAATTACCGCGACCGACTTCGACCGTGCACGCGCGACTGCAAAACAGGCTGAGGCCGCTGTCATGCGAGGGGATAAGCTGGGGTTGCTGCATGGGTTACCGCTTGGCGTAAAAGACCTGCAAGACACGAAAGACCTGCTCACGACCTACGGCAATATTGGACTGCGCGGAAACATCCCCTCGCAAGATAACAGCTTGGTCGCAAGATTGCGTGCAGCTGGTGCAATCGTCACAGCCAAAACGAACGTTCCAGACATGGGTGCTGGGGCTAACTCACGCAACCCGGTCTGGGGCGCGACTGGCAACCCGTTTAACCCAACCCTGAATGCAGGGGGTTCTTCGGGCGGCTCGGCTGCCGCGCTCGCCACCGATCTTTTACCGATATGCACAGGCTCTGACACCGGCGGGTCGCTGCGCATACCGGCCGCGATGTGCGGTGTTGTGGGCATGCGTCCATCGCCGGGGACCGTTCCTAATGATGGGCGTGCTTTAGGTTGGTCCGTGATTTCAGTATTGGGGCCCATGGGACGCACAGTTGCCGATACGGCATTCTTAATGGGTGCAAGCATTGGACGAGACCCCATGGATCCCCTCGCCTATCCAGTGGATGGCTCAACCATCTGGCCGATGCGCCATATTGATTTATCTAATTTGCGTATTGGTTACACCGAAGACTTCGGGGTTTGTATTGTTAGTGAAGAGTACCGTCGCGTTTTTCGCAAGCGCATTCAGGCCATCGCACCGATGGTGGATGTGTGCGAACCTGTTGACTTGAATTTTACCGAAGCCGATCGTGCCTTCGATATTTTGCGTGCCGAAAACTTTGTGGCGGCGTTTGCGGATACTTGGCGTAAAAATCCTGAAACACTGGGACCAAATATTCGAGCCAACATGGACATTGCCTCCGCAATAACGCTTGCAGATCGCGCCTGGGCCCATCTCGAACAATCACGCATCATGCGTGCCTTCGCAGCCGCAACAGAAAGATATGATTTGATCTTATCGCCAGTTGTGCCGCTCACACCCTTCCCGTGGACCCAGCTCTATGCGGCAAAAGTAGACAATCATGAAATGAAAAACT
>CAMCWG010000024.1 GCA_945882005.1 Bordetella parapertussis | reverse complement strand
AAAAGTTGCGCACGGCGAATGGCATCATGACCCAGCAATCGGGGCTCGTACCTTAACCGCTGGTATGGCACTGTATGAAACCTGGAAGGAAAACCCCCTTGTTACGGTAAATCTCGCAGCACACGCTGTCGATACTTGTTCAGAAAGTTTCTTGAAGGAAGTGGCGGGACTATCGGCCAAGCACAATCTCGTTGTAAGCACGCACCTAGGACAGAGCAAGGTCGAGGTCCAACGTGTAAAAGAACGAACAGGCTATACGTCGACAGAGGTGTTAGCCGACACTGGTCTACTCAATGAAAGACTGATGTGCGGACATTGCATCTATGTGACCGACACAGACATCGAAAAAATGGCGAAGTCCGGCGCCCACGTCGTGCATATTCCAAAACCCAATGCGACATCTGGTCGTTTGGCACCCACACCGAAGCTAAAGGCGGCAGGGATCAATATTTGCTTAGCTACTGATACCCAACACGCGGACATGGTCGAGTTAATGCGCTGGGCACTTATTACAGCCCGTGTGCAGGAAGGCGGTGTCAATGACACCTGGCAGCCGCAACATGTTTTTCACATGGCAACGATGGGCGGTGCCAAAGCGCTCGGGATGCAAGAGACGCTCGGATCGCTTACTGTCGGCAAAGCAGCTGATTTTGTAGCCTTTAATGCAAATCGCCCCCACCTGACCCCGCATGTCAATCCAGTTGGAAACCTGGTACACACCGGGCAAGGCCGCGATGTCACGCACGTCGTCGTCGCCGGCGAGTTTGTTGTACGTGACGGGATGCCAACCCGTGTGGACATGGATCAAATCGTACGAAGTGCCGAGAAGGCATCAAGAGAGCTTTGGGGCGCAGAAGGCGTGCAATATTGGCTAAACTAAATTAGCAAAGTTGGCATGTATCTTGCTTGTATGTATTGGATCGTTCCAACAACTAAAGAGAGAGAGAGCACCAAATGAAACTGTTCAGCAAAATACTCTGTATCGTCGGGCTAATTGCCGCGACAACCTTTGGCAGTGCACAGGCACAGTCAGCCTCTGCAAAAGACTATCCTGCTCGCTCGGTTAAGTTCATTGTCCCATTCCCACCAGGTGGAGCTGCGGACGTATTCGCCCGTCTTGTGGCGCAAAAGTTAACGGACAAATGGAAACAAACAGTACTAGTTGAAAACAAACCGGGCGCTGGGGGTCGGATCGCAACGCAATTTGTTGCGACTGCTCCGGCAGACGGGTACACCTTTTTAGTCGTCACCGTAGGGCACGCCGTCAACCCAAGCCTCTACAACAACTTACCTTACAAGACTGAGCAAGACTTTAAAACCGTAGCGATGTTGGCAGATCTGCCAAGCATGCTAGTGGTTAACAATGACCTCCCCGTCTCAAACGTCAAAGAGTTAATTGCACTCGCAAAAGCCCAGCCAGGCAAACTTACCTACGCATCGTCTGGGAATGCAACGACGAGTCACGTCGCCGCTGCGATGCTCGCAAGCGCTGAAAATGTGAACCTTGTGCACATCCCATACAAAGGCTCTGCACCCGCCATTACCGACATGATCTCTGGTCGGGTAAACATCATGATCGATCCTATTGCCACAGCACTTCCGCACGTGAAAAGTGGAAAATTAAAAGCACTCGCAGTCAGTACACCAAACCGCTCGCCCTTGGTACCGCAGCTTCCGACCATTGCTGAGTCTGGCGTACCAGGTTATGACTTTTCAGCCTGGTTCTTGTTACTCGCACCGTCCGGCGTTCCCAACAACCTAATTAGCAAAGTCAACGCAGACATCGTCGACACGATGAAAGACCCAGAATTGTTAAACACCTATGAAACACGTGGCGCACAAGCTGGCTCTGGCACCCCAGAGTCGCTATCAAAGTTTTTAACAAATGAAATCAAGCGCTTTGCCACCTTGGTTGAGAAAACAGGAATGAAAGCAGAATGATCTTTCCGCAACGCGATCTTGTTGGCTATGGCCCAACGCCACCCAAGGTAAGTTGGCCGAACAACGCTCGCGTGGCGGTGTCTTTCGTACTGAATTTTGAAGAAGGTTCGGAGTACAGCATTGCCGATGGTGACAACCGCAATGAAGCAGTCTATGAGGTCATCGATAAATTAGACGGCATTCCCGATCCCTGTATACAAAGCCACTTTGACTATGGAACCCGTGTAGGTTGGTGGCGAATTATGGATCTGCTTGAACGTCACGGCGTGGCGTGTACGGTCAGCTCCTGCGGTCGGGCCGTTGAGCGATACCCTGAACTCGCACAAGATGCGATTAAACGCGGCCACGAGGTGTCTGGTCACGGATGGCGCTGGGAAAGCCATGCCCGCATGAGCCCGGAAGAAGAACGCGCATCAATTCAACAAACAGTGGATGCAATTGAGCGGGCAACTGGTGTACGACCGGTTGGTTGGCACACACGGTCTGCCACAACAATCCATACAAGAAAGCTCTTAATTGAAGAAGGAGGCTTTCTCTATGACAGCGACGACTATAGCGACGACCTCCCGCGCTTGATACAACACAATAACAAGCCTCATGTGATCTTGCCCTACGCCTTCGACACAAATGATATGCAGTTTCAGCATACACATCGCTTTGTGCGAGCCAAGGACTTTTCAGGATATGTCAACGACGCGTTTGATTGGCTATGGGAAGAAGGTGCCACACATCCAAAAATGATGTCCGTTGGCCTGCATCTCAGAATGCTCGCTAGACCCGCAAGAATGTGGGCGCTTTTACACATGATCGAGCATATGAAAGAGAAAGGCCAAGTTTGGTTTGCGCGTCGTGATCAAATCGCAAAGCATTGGCTACAGAACTATGCAAAATAATACGATGAGACAAAGTCATGAAAATTTTAAAAATAATTATTTGCTATCCACTTGTATGGCTTGCTAGCCTTGCCTGCGGCGCGCTTAGCTACGCACAAGACCTTCCTAAAGTCATCAAGATGGTGGTGCCTTTTGCGCCAGGCGCTAGCAATGACTTGTTCGCTAGAGCGCTTGCGCAAAAGCTGAGCACAAAGCTTGAACTCACCATCATTATCGAAAACAAGCCGGGTGCCGGCGGTGTGATCGGCGCGGATTTCGTTGCGAAAGCTGCGGGGGACGGTGCAACACTGCTATTCACCTCTAATGCACTGACCACAACGGCTGCCGTGCAACGCAAGTTGCCGTACGATCCAGAAAAAGACCTCGCACCCATCGCCATGGTCGCAAATAGTGGCTTGATTTTGCTGGTACGCACCGATGGACCGTATAAAGACACAGCAACACTGATCAAAGCGATGCGCGATCCAAAAAATAAAATGACCTATGGCTCTTCGGGTATTGGTTCGGTTAACCATGTCAGTACCGAACTACTTCATTCCATGGCGGGCACATCCGCCTTGCACTTACCCTATAAAGGCTTAAGCCTCGCGCTCATCGATATGATTGGCGGGCGCGTAGACTTTTTAATTACAACGGTCGCATCCTCTGGCAGTCAATTGCGTGCGGGCAAAGTCAAAGCGTTGGGCGTCACCTCACTAGAGCGCAGTTCTTTTAACCCAGAGCTTGCGCCGATGGCTGAGGTAGTGCCCGGCTACAGCAGCGAGATCTGGTGGGGCGTGTTCGCGCCAGCTGCGACACCTAAGGCAATCATTGACCGATTAAATACAGAAATCCGACAAGTCACAGCAGAGCCTGACATGCAAAAACTTTTTGCTCAGGAGGCTGCGCTGGCTGCCAAGCTATCTGCTGCTGAGTTTGCGCAACGCGTCAAGACGGAAATAGCCTTGTGGAAGAAAGTCGTCCAAGAACGCAACATACAACCTGACTAAACTTAGGAGAGACAGCATGCTAACGATGCCGAGCCAACAAGCCTTACCAAACAGACAAGTTTCAAAGTCACCTGCAAATGGTGCACCTCGCTGGCGCACTGATTATTTTGGGACAGTCGGAGGCGGGAAAGTCACGCAGGATCCCCAAGCGTTTTTAATTGAGATGCCAGTCAACGACACGATCTTGCCTCACTTCCATGTCGTAGATCAGTTTCAAGTGTTTGTGTCCGGAGCCGGAAAAGTCGGACGCTCGGATGTCTTACTTCCGCTGACCATACACTACGCTGATCGGTTTACTGGATACGGTCCGATTGATGCAGGCCCACAAGGCTACTCCTACTTCACGCTCAGGGCCAACACCGACTCTGGTCCCGTGTACTTGCACCAACCGGGGTACCGAGAAAAACTACAGCCCTCCAAGAAAAGACACTTCTCTGCGAATGCTGCAATCAGTACCGAGGCGGTACTTGCGAATCGGGACTCAGTCACGTCCGAACGCGTCAATGAAAAAACAACAGAATATACCGATGGCGTAGACGCAAAATTATTTCGCGCAGGCAAGAACATGTCTATTGTTTGCGACGATCCAGCACAAACCGGCGGTCAATACTTCCTAATTGTGAATGGCAGTCTGACTCACGAGGGACAACACCTCGCAAAATGGTCAGTAATGTTTGTTCATCCGACCGATGCCCCCTTGTCTGTACAAAGCGGGCAAGAGGGCTGTGAGCTGCTGATGTTGCAATTTGGGAAACAGTGACCGTCTAGATCAAAGTAACTTGCCTGGATTCATAAGTTGGTTCGGATCCAGCGCACGCTTAATCGCAATCATCAGATCCATTTCAACGGTTGACTTATAGCGTCGCAGCTCATCGCGACGTAACGTCCCCACGCCATGTTCGGCGCTGATGCTGCCATTGAACTGAGTGACCAGGTCGTGGATGCGCTTGTTTAGTTCAGCCGTCTTGCGCGCATAGTCCTCATACGCAACATCTAAGGGCAGCATGACGTTGTAATGAAGATTGCCATCTCCGATGTGGCCAAAATTAATAATCGGCAAACCAGGAAAATCCTCATGCACGGCCTGATCGGCCTCTGCAGCGAAACGGGCAAGGCTTGAAATAGGAAGCGCGATGTCGTGCTTAACGGCCTTACCTGCTTTCACCTGCGCCATCGATATCCCTTCGCGCAACTTCCACATTGAGATGCTTTGCGCTTCACTCATCGCGACAACACAGTCATCGATCAGAGCGTCTTCGATCGCCGCAGCTAAGCCAGCCTGCAACATATCTTGCACACCCGACATATTTGTATCAGCCAATTCGATTAGCGCATAGTAGGGATGGGTCGTTTCGAGTGGCGAAACATGTCCCGGTAGTTGCTGCGTCACAAGGGCTAAGCTTGGACCAGACATCATTTCAAAGGCGCTGAGCCGCGGACCACACTCTGCTTGCAAGCGATTAAGCAATGCCACGACATTTGTGAGATTTTGCGCGCCCACCCAAGCCGTCACACGGCCTGCTGGCGCTGCAAACAACTTTAAGACAACGCCTGTGATGATCCCAAGAGAACCCTCTGATCCAATAAACAAATCCTTCAAATCGTAGCCTGTGTTGTCTTTACGCAAGGCACGCAAACCGTTCCATACTCGACCGTCCGGCAAGACAACTTCAAGGCCCAGCGTTAAGTCGCGCGTATTACCGTAGCGCAGCACACCAGTCCCACCCGCATTCGTTGCAAGGTTTCCGCCGATTGTGCAGCTGCCCTCAGCCCCAAGGCTCAACGGAAAATAACGTCCCACTTTCCGCGCCGCTTCTTGGATCTCAGCCAAGATCACGCCCGCATCGGCGGTCAGGGTATTGTTAATTGGATCCACATCGTGAATGCGCTTCATACGATTCAACGACAACACCACTTGCGCGCCGCTCATATCAGGCGTTGCGCCACCGCTCATTCCCGTATTGCCCCCTTGCGGAACAACCGGCGTGTGCGATTGATGGCATAAGCGCATTACGGCTGCAACCTCGGTGGTGTTGCGGGGTCGCACGACGGCAACCGTACGGCCGTGTGCCTTACCTAACCAGTCATTAACATAGATCTCGTGAGCGGCGGGATCGAGCAATACCCCCTCCTCGCCGACAATGTGCATGAGCCGCGACGTTAACTCTTTTTGCTTCATGGGATCTTGCACAGTTAGCGCCCTACCAGCCTAACAAGGTTCGGCCTATCGCCATGGCCGTCGCTGCCTGAGTCGGCTCGACCACGGGAATACCCAACTGCTCTTCCAACCATGCTCGGTGCGCTGCCATCCCTGCACAACCCAACACAACCACATCAATAAGATGCTCGTCACGCAGGGCTTTACCCGCACGCAGCAGACCCGCACGTGTGCGCTCTGCATCGACCAAGTCCACCACATTCATGCCTAGGGGAACCTCTGCCACGACACGCTCGGTCAAACCCATCGCTCCAAACATTCGACCGTGCCTGGGGATGGACTGACGCAAAATCGCAATCACGCCAACCCGATGTCCTCGGGTGAGCGCTGTCAACGCACCGCACTCACTGATGCCGAGCACAGGTTTAGTTGTCGCCTCACGTACCGCATGCAACCCGGGATCGCTGAAACAGGCCAAGACATAGGCGCCAGCACTCGCGCCATGTTTTGCATCAAGACCTTTTACCAAGTTCACCAGTGGCAAGGTGACCTGCTCAACATCCATTTGAGATTGGATACCTGGTGGGCCCTCCGCAAGCGTCAAGCATTCAATCTTGGGCCCGCCCGGCAGCCGCAAGGGATTCAACGCATCATCAAAAGCGTCTGTCACAGCTTGCGTTGAGTTCGGGTTAATGACGTATATAGTTTTGACCATGACTAAATCCTCTTTTGTTTAAGTCTAGCAGTGACTAAACATGTTTTGCATTGTCAATTTATGCATGATCCTTAACATGATGTTATGGTTACAGCACAGATCTGGATTCACCCTAAGCCAATGCACGATGCCTTTACAAGGGGCTCAGAACGATGCAATTGAACCTGCGCCAAATCGAAGTCTTTCGGGCCGTGATGACCTCAGGGTCGATCAGCGGCGCTGCGAAACTACTTTTTGTCTCCCAGCCAGCGATCAGCCGCTTGTTGTCCCATACCGAGCAACGCCTCGGCTTCGCGTTGTTCGAGCGCATTAAGGGCCGCCTATACCCAACGCCAGAGGCCCGCCAACTGTTTAAGGAAGTGGAAGCCGTTTACGACGGTGTGCGCCGCGTTGAGGAATTGGCCAGCGAACTGTCAGAAAAACGTAGCGGCATCTTGCATCTGGTGTCGAGTCCCAGCATTGGGCACATGTTGATCCCAATGGCAATTGCCCAGTTTCATCAGACGCACCCCGAGGTCAAGGTGACCTTTCAGCCGCTAACAGTCGTGCCACTGACGCAGATGTTGCTCGACCATCGCGCAGATCTCGGTGCGGTCATCCTGCCTTCGCAACACCCCAACTTACTGTCCGAACCCATTGGCCAAGGCAACCTCGTCTGTATCTTCCCCTATAACCACCCGCTCGCAAGCGGGTCAATGCTGACCATCGAAGACCTTCTGCCCTATCCTTTGGTGTCGTACCGCAGCGAAACACCCTTTGGAACCCTGGTTGAACAGATGTACCAGGAGGCTGGGCATGTGCGACGCGTCGCTATCGAGGTGAGCTCGCCTCACAATGCCTGTACGTTAGTCAAGGCGGGGGCAGGGATTGCCATCGTTGACGAGTTCTCCGCACACAGCGCGCAAGGTGACTTTGTGGTGCGCCCAATTGCGCACACCAAAACATTGGCAATCAATCTCGTTCAATCTCGCTTCGAACCGCTATCACAGCTTGCGCAAGACTTTGCCGTTGCCCTGAGAAATACCGTTAAAACGCAAGGGTTCGCGATGCCCAAAACCGCCAAATAAGCAGAAAGCCCTCATCCATAACCTGAAGTTATAGGCGGACAATAAAAAAACAAGTGATGTTCTAGCTCAAGAGCTTTAGGATTGAGCGTCAGAATTTAAAAACCGGAGATGTCATGCCTGCCCCAATCAACGCCAAAGGCGTGTTTACGATTTGCCCTACCCCCTTTGACGACGCACTCAAGGTCGACACTGAAAGCATCAAAAGCTTGGTGGACTTCCTGTTGGATACGGGCATCACCGGTTTGGCAATTCTGGGCTTCCTCGGCGAATTGCACAAACTCAATAACGCAGAACGCCGCTTAGTAACTGACACTTTTATTAAACACACAAAAGGTCGCGTGCCCGTTTGGGTTGGCGTGCGCGCACACGGCATCACAGGTGCAATTGAGCAAGCACAGGAAGCACAAGAGTCAGGTGCCGCCGCCGTGTTTGCTGCGCCACTTGATAACGCGAGTGATGCACTATTGTTTGACTATTACAAGGCCGTTGCAGACTCAGTCAAGATTCCTGTCGTCATTCATGACTTCCCAGACTCGTTCGGTACAGAAATTCGACCCGAGGTTGTCGCTCGCCTCGGCAAAGAAGGTGGCGTAAACATGATCAAAATGGAAGAGCCCCCCGTTGGTCAAAAGATTAGTCGCATCCGCGATCTCGCAGGCGATGACGCCATGAAGATCTTTGGTGGCCTAGGCGGCATGTTCTTCTTAGAAGAACTTCAACGTGGCGCCGTCGGCACCATGACTGGCTTTGCCTATCCGGAAGTATTGGTAGAGATCTATAACCGTTTTGCCGCTGGCGACCAAAAAGGCGCTGCAGCAGTCTTTGACCGCTACTGCCCACTGATCCGCTATGAATTCCAACCAAAGATTGGTCTGGCGCTTCGTAAATATGTCTACCAACAACGCGGTGCAATCCGCAGCAATGCCATTCGCTCACCCGGAATGCGCATTGATGCACTGACCATCAAAGAACTTGAAGCAACAGTCGCGCGAGTGGGCCTCTCGACGACCGCGCGCGGCAGACAAGCGGTCAAGGCTTAAGAAAAACAAGGATGAGTGCCATGAGCAACTTTGACGTCACAATCCGTAATGGTCGCATCTGTACCGCCAACGAAACCTACTATGCCGACATCGGCATTAAGGACGGTGTGATTGCTGCGATCGCACAAAGCCTTCCGGCGGGCAAACAAGATATTGATGCAGCCGGTCGTTGGGTACTCCCCGGCGGCATCGACAGTCACTGCCACGTCGAACAGTTATCTGGCATGGGAATGATGTGCGCAGATGACTTTTACAGCGCAACGGTTTCAGCGGCCTTTGGTGGCACAACAACAATTGTGCCGTTTGCTGCGCAACACCGCGGCAATCAGATTCCGGAAGTCGTTGCTGACTACGCCAAGCGCGCCGCGGAAAAAGCAGTCATTGACTATGGCTTCCACCTCATCCTCGCAGACCCAACGGCCGAAGCTCTAGAGAAGCACTTGCCTGCAGTCATCAAAGATGGCATCACCTCATTCAAAATCTACATGACGTATGACCGAATGAAGCTTGATGACTATCAGGTGCTAGATGTTCTAGAGTGCGCAAGCAAAGAAGGCGCACTCGTCATGGTGCATGCAGAAAACAACGATATGATCCGATGGATCGCGCGCCGCCTGGTCGAACGCGGACTGACCGCGCCAAAATACCATGCTGTTGCGCATACAAGCATTGCCGAGAGCGAGGCGACGAACCGAGCCGTCGCCCTCGCACGTTTAGTGGATGTGCCTTTGTTAATCGTGCACGTCGCGGGCCAGGAAGCTGTACGCGTCATTCACTCTTCGCAAGCACTTGGCCTGCCGATCCATGCCGAGAGCTGCCCACAGTATCTCTTTCTGACCGCGAAGGACATTGACCTTCCCGGTTTGGAAGGCGCAAAATTTTGCTGCAGCCCACCACCCGGTGACGAAGCGTCTCAAGAAGCAGTGTGGCAAGGATTGATCAACGGCACATTACAAATGTTCTCGTCGGATCACGCACCCTACCGCTTTGACGAGTCAGGGAAACTGCCTAAGGGCGATGCGACCACTTTTAAAGACATGGCGAACGGCGTCCCCGGTTTGGAAGTACGCATGCCATTATTGTTTTCCGAAGGGGTGCTCAAAGGTCGCATGACCATCGAACGCTTCGTTGCAGTGACGGCAACCAACCATGCACGCACGTACGGGATGTATCCACAAAAAGGAACAATCGCTGTCGGTAGCGACGCGGATCTTGCGATCTGGAATCCAGAGAAGGCCGTCACGATTTCGACCAAGATGTTGCATGACAACGTTGGCTATACGCCTTATGAAGGCAAGCAAATCACGGGTTGGCCTGAGCAAGTGTTTAGCCGTGGGCGCTTGGTTGTGACCGATGGAAAATTACAAGTCGAGCGCGGCTCTGGAAAATTCATCAAACGCTCAACACCTGAACCTGTTTTGCGTCAGCGCTTGACCGGCAATCCCAACTCAGTCATGCGTCAATATTTTTCTGTCGCTCCGTCGGAGAACCATTAATCATGAGCAAACGCCCCTTTGGTTTAGCCGTCGCTCAGCTCGGCCCGATTCAGCCTAACGATACCCGCAAGCAGGCTGTCGCGCGATTATTGGAAATGATGAAAGAGGCGGCAGGTCGTGGCGCAAAAATGGTTGTGTTCCCTGAACTCGCGCTCACAACGTTTTTCCCGCGGTATTGGATGACAGAAAAAGAAGCGATTGATCGCTACTTTGAAAAATCGATGCCAGGACCAGAAACACAAGTGCTGTTCGACACAGCAAAAAAGCTCAACATTGGCTTTTATCTTGGCTACGCAGAGGTATCGGCTGAGGGCAAATGTTTCAATACTTCGATCTTGGTCAACCAGCAGGCAGAGATTGTTGGTCGCTACAGAAAGATTCACCTCCCCGGACACAGCGACAACAAAGCGCACGCGCCCTTTCAGCATCTAGAAAAGAAATATTTTGAAATCGGTAACGAAGGCTTCAATGTCTGGGAGACCATGGATTCCCGTATCGGTATGCTGCTTTGTAACGATCGCCGCTGGGGAGAAGCCTGGCGTGTACTGGCTTTGCAGAATGCAGAGATCGTTGCCGTCGGCTACAACACCCCGTCACAAAACATTCATTGGAATGAGCCCCCTCACCTAAGAATGTTCCATCACATTCTGTCCTTGCAAGCTGCCGCCTATCAAAACTGCGTCTGGGTTGCGGCCGCCGGCAAAGCAGGCAAGGAAGATGGCTTTCACTTATTTGCAGGCTCTGCGATTGTGGCGCCGACCGGTGAGATCGTTGCCCAAGCCCAGGGCGAAGATGACGAAGTTATTTTTTGCCAAGCAGATCTCGCGCTTGGCGATACCTTTAAACAACATATTTTTAATTTCGCCGCCCACAGACGTCCCGAACACTACACGCTCATCACAGAGCGTGTAGGGCCAGGTGCCGCCTTGGGTAAACCCCCACTGCTCTAAAAAGGACTGATGATGACTAGCCTTACTTCTTTGTCAAATCGTGCCGGACGTTTTGGTCTGGTGCTGGCTCTCAGCGCTGCCTGTGCATCGGCCGCCTGGGCAAACAAACCGCTCGCAACAGGTGTTGATGCAACCTTCGCCCCACACGCTATGCCAAAGCTTGGCGGCGGTATTGACGGCTTTAACGTTGAGTTGGGATACGCGTTAGCTAAACAACTCGGCACCACGATTACGATTGATGGCACAGAATTTTCAGCACTTATTCCTGGGCTGAACGCAAAGAAATACGATTTTGTGTTGGCACCTACAACCGTCACAGAAGCGCGCGCCAAAGCTCTGTTGTTCTCGGAAGGCTATCTGAATACCGACTTTGCGTTCGTACAGGACAAAAAGACACCCGACATGAAATCGCTCGATGACCTCAAGGGCAAAACCATTTCGGTCAACAAAGGTTCTGCCTACGAGTCTTGGGCCCGTGACAACGCCGCCAAGTACGGCTTCAAATTTGATGTCTATGCAACCAATGCAGATGCCATTCAAGCTGTTCAATCTGGCCGTGCTTATGCCAACATGGCCGGCAACACCGTCGCCGCGTGGGCTGCTAAGCAGAATCCTGCTGTCAAAATGACCTACGTACTGCCTACAGGCTTAGTCTGGTCACTCGCCTTCCGTCTGGACGACAAAGAGGGCCGCGATCGCATTTCGAGCGCGTTGAAATGCTTGAAGCAAAACGGCACAGTATCCAAGCTTGCTCAGAAGTGGTTTGGCTTCACTCCAGCACCTGGCTCTGCAGCAGTAGCGTTGACTCCCGGCCAAGGCGTACCAAACATGCCTGGCTACGACCCAACACCTGTCAACCTTAAGTGCTAAGACGACTCTGGACGACATGATGCAAAGCCCGATTCTGAAAATTACCGGTCTACACAAATCCTTTGGTGACAACGAAGTGCTCAAGGGCATCGACTTGAGCGTCACGAAGGGACAACTGGTTTTCATGATCGGGCCGTCCGGGTCTGGCAAAAGCACGCTCTTGCGCTGCTGCAATCGACTAGAAGAGCCAAGCGCTGGCACGATTCTGGTCGATGGTGAAGACATCACGGCTGCGAAAGCAGATCTCAATCGTATCCGCCAAGACATTGGCATGGTGTTTCAGCACTTCAATTTATATCGGCATATGTCGGTACTCGACAACGTCACCCTAGCTTTGCGAAAAGTGCAAAAGCTGTCAAAGAGCGAAGCAAATGAGCGTGGCCTAGACGCTCTGAAGCGTGTCGGGTTATTCGAAAAATCGGCATCCTTCCCAGACCAGCTTTCCGGTGGGCAGCAGCAACGCGTGGGTATTGCGCGCTCATTAGCACTCCGCCCCAAGGTTGTTTTGTTTGATGAGCCAACAAGCGCACTCGATCCAGAATTAGTCGGTGACGTACTTAAAGTCATGCGTGAACTGAAAGACGATGGCATGACCATGGTTGTCGTGAGCCATGAGATGGGCTTTGCCCGTGCTGCCGCAGACCATGTTGTGTTCATGGATGCGGGCGCCATCGTGGAACAAGGTACACCGCAACAGATCTTCGGTGCACCCCAACACGCGCGCACCCAGGCGTTTCTTGCTCGCCTAAGCGATCACTCGACATAACGATGGGTGACGCAAGCCAATGGATCTAAAAGCGCTCGTTTTCTCTTTCTTTAACCTTGAGATTGCCTGGGAGTACCTGCCTGACATCTTGAAAGGCATGGTCGTCACTGTCGAGTTAGGCATCGTTGTTGCGCTGACAGGCTTGTTTGTCGGGATGTTGCTCGCCGTCGTGCGTGCGCTCCAACTCAAACCAATTAATTTTTTCATCATCTGCTTTGCCGACATCATGCGGTCTTTGCCACCGCTGGTCGTCATCATGGTGTTGTTCTTTGCATTCCCGTACATCCAGATTTCCATGTCCGCGTTTACTGCCACCTGGCTTGCCCTTTCACTTGTGCTGGCAGCCTTTGTAGAAGAAATTTGCTGGGCAGGTATCGTTTCAGTTCCCAAAGGCCAAGCTGAGGCTGCACGCTCCACTGGCCTGAACTGGTTGCAAAGTATGTTGTATGTGGTGCTACCTCAGGCTGTGCGCCTGACTGTCGCACCGCTGACTAATCGCGTGATCGCGATCACAAAGAGCACGGCACTTGGCTCTGTCGTTGGTTTGAGCGAAGTGCTGAGTAACTCCCAGTCTGCGATGAGTAACAGCGGCAACGCCACACCACTCATGCTTGGTGCGATTGGATGCCTTTTTATCTTCATCCCTGTCGTGTTGCTTGGTCGCTGGACCGAAACGCGTTTCCGTTGGAAGCAATAGAGAGCGCCATGGACGAGATACTTAATAATTTCTTCAATATCCCGATCTATATCCAGGTCGCGCCATTTCTGTTGCAAGGGTTGCTTAATACGCTCTTGCTCTCCGCACTTGTTATTCCGTTTGGACTGGCTTCAGGGTTATTGGTCGGTGTGCTGTCCATCACTCTCAAAAACCGTTGGGCGCGTGGGATCCTTGCGATCTACATCGATGTCTTTCGTGCACTACCGCCACTCGTCTTACTAATTTTCATTTACTACGGCACACCATTTTTTGGTTGGGAACTCCCCAAGCTGCTAGCCGTTGTCATCGGCTTCATGCTGAACAACTCGTCTTATTACGGCGAAATCTTTCGTGCTGGTTTAGAAAGCGTTCCAAATGGTCAAGTTGAAGCTGCACGCTCGACCGGGTTATCAGCCACGCAAACCCTGCTCTATATTCAAATTCCTCAGGCAACGCGTAACGTCATGCCTGACTTGATCAGCAACACCATTGAAGTCATCAAACTCACCACGCTTGCCAGCGCGGTCGCAATGCCCGAACTGTTACGGGTCGCGCGGGACGCACAATCACTGGTCTACAACCCCTCGCCAATCGTATTGGCAGCAATCTTCTACCTCGTCTTGCTCTGGCCACTCGTGCGCTTACTCAGCCGTTTCGAGCACAAGAAGATGGGCGGCGGTCATTAACTAAAAATACAAATCATGAAAATCCTTGTTGCCCGTATGAACCACGAGACCAATACGTTCTCGCCTATTGCAACCCCCTTGAAGTCTTTCGGTGACAACGGCCCGTTGTACGGCACAGAAGCGTACGTAGCATCAAAAGGCACGCGCACCGGGATTGCCGCCTTTATTGACGTCCTTGAAGCAGCAGGCCACGAAGTTGTTGTTGCCTGTACGGCCACAGCAAACCCCAGCGGGTCTGTTTGCGCTAAAGCCTATACCCATTTATGTGACACGATCGTTGCAGCAGCCAAAGGCTGTGATGCTGTCGCGCTAGACCTCCACGGCGCGATGGTCGCTGAGAACTCTGATGATGGTGAAGGCGATTTACTTGAGCGTGTGCGTAAGGCGCTACCGAATGCACCCATCGCTGTCGCACTCGATCTGCACGGCAAGATGACCGACAAAATCATCAACAACAGCGATATTGTCATCAGCTTTAAAACCTATCCGCACGTTGACATGTACGAAACCGGTGAACATGCGGGGCGCCTGTTAGTAGACATGATTAATCAGCGCATCAAACCAACAATTGCTTGGCGTCGTCTGCCACTGATTTTGAATACGCTCTGTAGTCGCACAGATATCGGTCCTATGCACGAAGCGGTAAAACTCGCCCGTGCGGCTGAGGCCAAAGGTTTTTTGGGTGCCTCGGTGTTAGCAGGCTTTGCCTTGGCCGATATTGCGGCACCTTGCATCAGTGTTGTCGTAGTCAGCAATAATGATCAAGCGGCCGCCGAAGCCGCTGCACAGGAAATCGCCGATTACATCTGGACGAATCGCGAAGGCTTCATTTACAAAAACGAGCCACTTGCGGATTCCATCGCTCGCGCCAAGGATCTCGCAGCGGCACCCGGCACCGGCCCCGTCTTACTGTTAGACCACGGTGATAACTGTATGTCGGGTGGTACCTGTGACGACATGAACGTGCTGCACGAGGCGCTGAAGCAAGGCTTAGAGGATATCGTTGTGGGGCCAATTTGTGACCCCGAGGCGGTCGCGCAACTGATCGCTGCAGGCTTAGGCGCCACAGTGACCTTACCCATCGGCGACAAAGTGCCACTCACCCAACTCGGCATCACGAATCCACCGCGCTTACTGACTGGTGTGGTGTCAAAGATCACTGATGGGCAATATGTGGTCTCAGGCCCAACCTATACAGGTCAACGGATTTACATGGGCCGGACGGTTTGTCTAGACACACCACAAGCAAAAGTGATGGTCACGGAAACACCGCAAGAGCATTGGGATCTGGGGATCTTCAGTCACATCGGGATCGATGCACCAAAACACCGCTTTATTCTGTTGAAGTCGCGCATGTATTGCCGACCCGTTTTCGTACCGATCGCCAAAGCACTCGTCGAGTGCGATGGCGGCGGCGTCACCGGTGCGGATTACTCTCGCTTCCCGTACAAGAAGTTAGACCGCCCGGTTTATCCGTTTGACTCCCAGACGACCTGGAAGTAAACGCTTTTAATTACTTGCTGGCTTCTCAAGTTGCTGCATGATCTGATCGATCGAGAAGCTTGCAGCCTTTTGACGCGGTGGAAACTCTTTGAAGGTCGAGTAAAACTGCGCCACCATCTCTTGAGCTGGAACAAATAAGAATGCGTGGTCGATCAACCAATCATAATAAGTATTGGATGTTTGATCAGCACGTTCGTACGGATCCAAGCGCAAGTTAAAGAGCTTGGGAACGCGCAGCGGTGTGAAAGGCTGTGCCCACAAACGCATCGTTCCTTTGGCTTCTTGCTCGGAGAAGACAACCTTCCAGTTGTCGTAACGCAAGGCTACGAGTTGACCATCATCGTTGAAGTAAAAGAACTCATTACGCGCACTCTTGCCCGACTTTCCCGTCAGGTATGGCAACTGGTTGTAGCCATCAAGGTGCACCTTATAGTCTTTGGCACCGATTTTTGTGCCCTTTTTCAACTTCTCTTTGATTTGATCATCGCCTGCTGCGGCCACCAAAGTAGGCAGCCAATCCAAGCCCGAAACGATACCGTTCGAAACCGAGCCTGGCTGAATCTTGCCTGGCCACTTGATCATGGCGGGGACGCGATATGCACCTTCCCAGTTTGTGTTCTTCTCAGCACGGAAAGGTGTCATGCCCGCGTCTGGCCATGAGTTCATGTGCACGCCATTATCGGTTGAGTAAATAACAATGGTGTTCTCGGCCAGACCGAGATCTTTAATCTTTTGCAATACGCGACCGACACGCTTGTCATGCTCAACCATCGCATCTGCGTATTCGCCCAGCCACTTGCCCGCCTGCCCTGCAATTTTTGGATCGATGTGGGTGCGGAAGTGCATGCCCGTGGTGTTGATCCACGTAAAGATGGGCTTACCGCTTTTTGCTCCGCGCTCAAGAAAATCATTCGCGCCTGCCACGATCTCATCATCGATCGATTGCATCCGCTTCTTTGTCAGCGGACCGGTGTTTTCAATCGCACCACCAGCTTTGCATTTCAATACGCCGCGCGGACCATACTTCTTTTTAAACTCTGGGTCCGTTGGATAGTCGCGGTGCTCTGGCTCTTCTTCTGCGTTTAGATGATAGAGATTACCGAAAAACTCATCGAAGCCATGATTGCAAGGCAAATGCTCATCGCGATCGCCGAGGTGGTTTTTACCGAATTGTCCGGTCACGTAGCCACGCGCTTTAAGCAACTCAGCAAGAGTCACATCTTCTGCTTGTAAACCAAGCTTCGCACCAGGCAAACCGACTTTAGACAAGCCCGTACGCACGACTGCCTGGCCAGTAATGAAAGAGGAACGCCCAGCTGTCGAGCTTTGCTCAGCGTAATAATCGGTAAACAGCATACCCTCTCGTGCGATGCTGTCGATATTGGGGGTTCGGTAACCCACTAGGCCATTGGAATAAGCCGAAATATTGCTCTGACCAATGTCATCGCCCCAAATCACGACGATGTTTGGCGGGCCGGCTGCGATGGTAGCCGTGGAGATCAAACCCGTGGCGAGCATCGCAGCAACGAGAGAAGACTTTTTAAATGTTTTACGCATCACTCTTGCGTCCCTTAATTTCAAAATTTAGTTTGGCGAATATCTAACCTGTATCGCGCAATTTAACCTATACTCAACGAACCTTAAACTAAGTTTTTTTTATTTTCAAAATAACGATACATATTGATAAAGAGTTTACTCTGCGTGCATGCAAGGACAGTGAACTCGTCAGGTATCCCCACAGCCTATCCTCGACAACTCGAAGCAGGTGAAATCTTACCTGAGGCACGCGTGCTAGCTGTCGCTGATATGTTGGAAGCGATGGGGACGTATCGCCCCTACCGTCCTGCCCTTGGCTTGGAATTTGCAATCAACGAAATCAAGAGTGAGGCTGGTACCAAACTTGATAGCGAAGTCGTCACTGCACCTTGCAGTTTGATGGAGGATGGCAAGCTGAGAGAGTTGCTGCATCGGTAGCCGAGGCATTACCTCAGTTACTTTCCGACCGTTACTTTCCCGCCTACATCCTGAATCAGACGCTGGAACTCTGGCGAAGCTAGGATGATTTTTCCAGCGGATGCACGTAAACGGTCGACTGCCTCATCTGGCAATACAAATGACGTCGGCTGTTGATTCAAGTAAAAACGCTCTTCGTCATTCTTGATCTGCTTAAACGACACATCAATCGTGTAGATTTCAGCGTCCGGCACTTTCATCAAGGCCGCAACCGCTGGATCTTTATTCGCTTTCATTGCAGCCGAGTCACGAATTTTGCGTAACGCATCCCAGCGCGCCGACGTATCCTTTAATAATTCAACCGCCTCATAAGAATAATGGTCGATCGGCGTTCCAGCCGCTTTGAGCAGGACGGTGAGGCTATCTGGTGGGCGCTCACGCTCGTCCCAATCTGTCTTGGGTTCAGACAGCGAATTCACAATAAGCACGATGACGCGACGCACCTTATCCAAAGACGTCGACGTACCCTTGTCGTACAAGGCTTCCATCAGCTCAAGTGAGTCTAGAACACCGCGCATACCTACGTTATCTGACACACCACCGTCTACAAGGTGCAGATAAGGCTTATTGCGGCTGTCCCCTAAACTATTTTCGGCTTGAATCGATCGCGTGGCCCGTGCTGCAGGGCGTTTGACGTTGCTATTGTCTAGAAAGGGTTTCATCCAGACAGGAGGCATCCAACCACAACTGCCTCCGTAATTATTAAACGTCACAGGAGACAAAACTACTGGCACAGCCGAAGACGCCGCCGCAGCACGCGATAGTGGCACAGACCCTAAGTCTGAGCACATCGTATCGAAGACACGCTGATTAAAGACAAAGCGCGCGCC